>CALXAU010000018.1 GCA_944386355.1 uncultured Clostridia bacterium | reverse complement strand
ATAAAGCTCGTATACCACATATATCAATGTGTTACGAGCTTTTTATATTCTCTAACTGTTAAAAACAGGTATATAATAAAACAAATGTTTTAAAATGTCAATATTTTCTAATTATTACATTATTTTAGGTTACAAGATAATGGTTTTGCTTAAATTTATTGTTCAAACTCTATATATTGCAAAAGTGCAGACTGCACAAGCGACCAAATGAGTGTTAGCGAATGTGATTGGAGCAACTTGCAGAATTGTTAATTATAACAATATATATTAACATTTATTTTCCAAGATTTGCTCATTGAACATAGATATAAACCATGTTAAAACAAAATTGTTATGTGAACTATAATTGAAAGGAGTTGATTAAACAATGAAAAGAAAGATTTCAATTTTAATTATAATAACTCTAATTCTTAATATAGTAATTAATCTATTTTCAAATATATCTTTTTCAAGAACAACTAATAAATCAGAAAACGAAAAGAAAAATCCAGAAAGTTATTGGAGTACCAAAATGCACCTGTATTTTATGGAACTACAAAAATTACTTTACAAAAAGGAATTATTGATGAATTTGATGTTTTAGATACTAGGTTTAGAATTTTTGCTAAAGATTTTGAAGATGGCGATTTAACTCCAAATATTACGTATTCAGATGATGTAAAAGTTGATACAGTTGGAAATTATAACATCAGATATACTGTAACAGATTCTCATCAAAATACAACCACATTAACTGTTCCAGTAATTGTAATAGAAGATGAAAACACAAAAATACTAGTAGAAAGAACAGTATATACTACCCCTTCTGTTTGGAATATGGATCTAGCAGAATTTTCAAGATGTAATTATGGGGATAGACAAATTTTAGGAATATATCTTTCTGCAAATCAAAGTATAAAAGCACGTATATTATCAGCAGAAAATGGAATAAATATAGATTTTTATAATAATGATAAATATAATGAAACAACAACAACAATTCCTTTAACAGGAGAATGGATAACATTAGAAAATACAATCAATGATATAGGATATGAAAGTGTTCCATTATTAAGAACTACTGTATTATCAAAAGAAAAGACAGTTATTAATAAAACATTTAAAATTGAATTACAATATGATGAAACTATAGCACCTTTAAATTATTATCACTATTTTGATGATGAGAAAACTTTCAGAGATAATTGGATAGAAAGTGCAAATCTTTATGGAGTTATAGAAAGCGAAACATTATTATTAGTAGTACCGTTTTCTGATATAAATTATATGACAAATTATTATAAAAACGGATTTACATCACTTGATAAATTTTTAGAATATTATCAAAAAGTTATTGAAAAATGGATGAATATATAGGGCTAGATTTTAATCCAGAAAAAATAACAGATCAGAATGTAAGAACAAAATATTTAGTTAGAGCAAATGTCTATGGTATAGGAGCAGCTTATTATGCTGGAGATCATATTGGTGTAAACAATGCAAGTATGGCATCATTTTTTGAAATGAACTGGGGAGGCTTACACGAATTAGGTCATGGTTATCAAGGAAGTTTAGGAAAAGGAGAAATGCTATTAGGAGAAGTAGCAAATAATATTCTAGGACACTATATTCAAACTGATAAAAGCATTTATATTTATTCTGGTAATTGGTTAGGAGATCTTTCTGTAATAGAAGAAGATAGAAATGCACAAAGGTTAAGTGGTAAAAGCTTTTTAGAAGTAGATGAGCCTACAAGATTATATGTTATAATAAATTTATTTAACTCTTTTGAAAAAGGAACAACTTATGGAAAAATGTATTCTTGGTATCGTGAACAATTAAACTTAGGAAGAAGAATGACAAATCAAGATGCTTATGTAGAATCTATTGCAGATATTTATGGTATCAATATTATACCTTATATGGAAGCATGGGGATTAAATATTTCAGATACTACAAAAGCAAAAGTTTATGAATTGAATTATCCTTTAATAAATATTTTAAAAGATATGGTAAATGATAAAACTTTAGAACAAATTATGCAAGGAGAAAATCTTGATAGAAAATATGCACTTATAACAAATGATATTTTACGAAAATACAATATAACTGGAAATGTTTCTTTAAATATTAATATTGATGATATAAATAACTTAAATGGAAAAATAATCTTACTAAAAGAAGGAACAGATATTATAAAAACATTAAAAATAGAAGGGAATTTAGCAAAAGAAAAAAATTTTTCTGTTGGAACATATTTTATACAAATGCCAGTTCTTACAGGATATTCATATAAAAACACATATATTCAAATAAAAGAAAATACTGATAATACACATATTTATACTTATAACAAATTAGTTAATACTGATTATAATAATTATTTAATGTTTAGATTATTAGGCTATAATTATGATACTATCGCTTATCAATTAACATTTAAAGATAATTTTACAAAAGCAGAAATAAAATATCCTAATCAATCTGCAATGAGTGGAAATGAATATGTGAAAATATATAATACTGAAAATATGCTTGTAACAGAGGATATAGCAACAGGTGGATATTTTGATTTTAATAAAGGACCTCAAGAAATTAGTTTACATCCAGGATACACAATAGAAATCTGTTACCCAAATAAATATTCTAATAAAGTAGTTGTATATAGTACCCTAAAAAATTCAATTTTACCTGAATATAGTGCTAATGGTTCAATAACAAAATACAAAGTTATTGAAAATGGAATTATTCGTGAGGATATGAGTAATAATACTGCAAATGACTTAATGTATGCACAATTAAAAGTATATCTAATTAATATAATAGATTTATATAAACAAAAAGTAACAGATTGTGTATGAGATTATATTTATTTTTTATAATTAGACCTAAAGTAAAATTAGTGTTTTAATATGATAAATAAAAGCCGAAATAAGATTTTTAATCCTATTTTGGCTTTTTCATAATTGCAAATATCTTATTTGCAACTACTTTGTATTATTTATTCTTTAATTTATTCAAATATTCTTCTACTAATTCTATTAATTCCTTAGCAGTTTAAATTTGTAAAAAAGTAGTTTCAAAACTTGGTTCATATTCCTCATCATAATCGCTATCTTCTCTTACTTTAGATGCTAATACTATTTTTCTACCAATTTGTCTTGGAAAAATTTCTGTTTTTACATAATTTTTATTAAAATATGCTAATACATCTTTATGTCTTTTAAAATCAATCTTCTCCATTGCAAGCACTGCTCTAATTGCATAAAATATTGAATAATAAGCTCTATTATTAGCTGCTAATAATTTATTTTCTTTATACTATAATTCTGCTGTTGATTGCTCTTGTTTTGCTCTGTCTAATCTATATAAAGCAAACTCTATACTAGTTTTCTTCTTCAACTAATACCACTCCTTCATTTACAATATTCATATAGAATGGTTTTACATCTAGCCAACTATTAAAACTATCTATATTCCTTAGTAAAGGAGAAATCACAATTCCTTTATCAATTTCTATATCTGCACTTTTTTCCCATATTTTCATACTATATTCACTTATTTCTTTATCTGATAAATCTGTTAAAATCATTATATCTATATCTGAGCTTTTATTATAATCTCCTCTTGCATATGAACCATATAAAACTATTTTATTTAATCTATTTCCTAATATTATTTTTACTTCTTCCAAAAAATCGTTAAGGATTTTTTGAATATTATTTGACATATCAATCACCTCATTCTTTTATAGTATAACATATAATTTTATAATTTTAAATAAATTTAAAGAAGCATTCCTAAAAAAAGTTAATGGTTTTTCACTTCTTATTACTCAAAAGTATTGATATATTAATATTTTGCAGGCAAGACCCAAATTGTTAAAACCCAGCTATGTTTTGCAAAATATCAATACTTTTGTTATTGTATAGGAAATCGACTTTTGTCTTGACTTTATATAAGATTTTTCCGTATACAACAAGGTTAATTTACCTTAATACGCACAATAATTGCAAAGCAATTTTGTGCATGTGGACGTCGAAATCTTTGATTTCGCTAACGTCCAATTTTCTTATTTATCATTAAAATTATTAACTAAAAAATAGACAAACTCTTATATTTTCATTTTGCTTTAATAAATTCAAACTTACCATATTGTCATCGCCATGTGCATGGGGTTTGGTTGTAATAGTGCTGGAGTAGTAGGATGTAGAATTATTGATTCTCCTCGTGAACGTTTAATAGCGATTCTAACAAATAGTTTTGTTCCATGTAATGGAAGATTTCCTTTTTTAATTGCTCTTTCTAGTATCTTTATTGCTAGAATTTATGGCGGATTTACGGGCTCTATTGTTTCTACTTTTGTTGTAATTTTCCTGATTATTATTGGAATTGTAATGACATTATGTATTTCTAATTTTTTATCACATACCATTTTAAAAGGGCTTCCTTCTTCTTTTGTATTAGAACTTCCTCCATACAGAAAACCTCAATTTGGAAAAATATTTATTCGTTCAATTTTTGACAGAACTCTTTTTGTATTATGTAGAGCTATTGCAGTTGCCGCTCCTGCTGGTTTAGTTATATGGCTATTTGCTAATATTAATTTTGGAAATCAAAGTTTACTATCTCTAATTGCTTCTTTTATTGATCCTTTTGCAAGTCTAATGGGAATGGATGGTTATATTTTAACAGGTTTTATATTAGGTTTTCCAGCAAATGAAATTGTTCTTCCTATCATTCTTATGGCTTACATGGGTGGAACTTCTCTTACATCTATAGAAGATAATTATCAAATAGGGCAAATTTTAATACAGAATGGTTGGACTATTTTGACGTGTATAAATGTAATGATATTTACAATCCTTCATTTTCCTTGTAGTACTACTATTTTAACAATAAAAAAAGAAACTGGTAGTTGGAAATGGGCATTTTTATCTTTTATAATTCCAACTGCTTGTGGGGTATTATTTTGTTTTATCACTACATTTTTATACAATGTTTTTCTTTTATAATTAAATGTATAATTGCTGTTATAGGAAAATCTTCTATTTTCCTATAACAGCGCAAAAGCGACATGATTTTATAAAAATTAAATACATTAAAGCGCCAAATTTATTCCTTTAGAAACTACGCTAGACATATTTTCTATTAAACCGTCAATTTCCTTTGGTGTTACTATAAGATTATAATCATTTGGTAAAAGAGCTTCTTTTATTTCTTCATAATTATCTTCTTCTTTTAATTTATTTAAATAATCATTTGACTTTGCTTCTTGCTGTAGCTTTTCAATAAATAAATCTAAAGAGTCATTTACTAATACTGCCGTTTCAACAACTGTTGGAATTCCTATAGATATTACTGGTATACCTAAAGTATCATGACTTATTTGAGCTCTTGTATTTCCTACTCCTGCACCTGGCACTATACCTGTATCTGATAATTGTACAGTACTACTAATTCTTTCTATACTTCTTGAAGCTAAACTATCTACTACTATCAATAATTTAGGATGAATATTATCCACAATCCCTTTTAAAATTTCTACTGTCTCTATACCAGTTGTTCCTAGTACCCCTGGTGCTATAGCACTTATTGTTCTTGCACCTTCTTTTACATATTCTGGATAATATTTTTTCATATGTCGTGTTATTTCAATATCATTAACTACTTTTGGTCCTAAAGCATCTGGAGTTACATAGATATTACCTAGTCCTACAACTAAAACTTCTCCTTCTTTGTCTACATGTATGTCTAAAATTTTTCTTAGTTCATTTGATAATATATTTGCATATTTTTCTATTTCTTCTTCTTGTGCAATTTTTAATTTTTTTATATCTAAAGTTATATAGTTTCCAATTGGTTTACCTATTGCTTTTTCTCCTTCTTCATTTGTAATTTTTACTCTTTCTATTTTAATATTTTCTTCTATTTCTTCTTTTTCGCTTTCAATTCCATTAATTTTCTCTTCTAAATTATTGGCTTTTTGGTACAAATCTCTTCTTTCTACAGCCAAATCTGTTCTGAAATTAAACATAAATATATAACCTCCATATTGCTATTTTTTCTGTTAATATTCTTATTTTGAAAATTTTTAATAATAGTATGTGTTTTTTTTCATTATTTATACTTATATATTAAGAACAAATATGACTTTCCTAATATATAATAAATAAAGTAAGGTAAATTCCCTTACTTTATTTTTAGTCTTCTGGAGTTCCTTCATCAATAATTTGCTTAATTGTTCTATATTGTTCCTGCACATCTTCTACGCAATGAATATAAATACCATTTCTACCTCTCGTACTGTTATGTGAACTAGAAATTCCATAACTACCACTAGAAGCATTAGTATATATTCTAATCGTTCCTATACCACAAATTCTTTCTAATATGTTTTGATTCATAGTAACTTCTCTGATATATTTATATTTTAATTCTTTTTCTTCTTTATTTAAAAAACCATCTTTATATTCAATTTTTGTTGCATAGAAATTATATTCTAAATCCTTATATTGCATATTTTCAAGTATCATTTTTACAACTACATATATTAACATAATACCTATTGTCCATAAAAGTGTAACTGGGTATATAGACCAAAATTTATATAAGTTAGTAAATAGAAAACATATAAAAAACATATAAATTATAGCCTTCCATAGATTACTAAGCAGTTTATATATTATATTAAATTCCGGTTTTACTTGACATCTTATTTTATTATCTTCAACTATTTCCCTTTTCTGTTGAATTGCTCCTGACCTGTCGAAACCACATTTAGGACAAAATCTTGCTGTATCATTCATCTCTGTACCACAATTTTTACAAAACATTTTAATCCCCCTATACATTTTCCCGTATTTTTCATAAAACATAACTATTTTTTACTATACATCAATTATAGATTTAATGCTTTTATATACATCTTGCACATTTTCAACATGCATTATAAAAATGCCATTCCCAAAACCTGTTTCGGCGTTAGTAAATAATACAATGTTACCAATATTAAAAAACCTCTGTATAAATGTTTGACGCATAGCTACTTCTCTTATGTATTTATATTTCACTTCCTTTTCAGAAAGATTTAAAAAACTATCTTTATAAATAACTTTAGTTTTATAAAAATCATAAGAATAGCTATCATATTGTTTCTTTTTAATAGCTGTTTTTATACCAAGTATTAATGCTAATAATATAAAACTTATTAAAGCAATTACTATTCCTGTAATAGCACTTATCATAAAAAACATTAATGAAAATATGATGATTAAAATAGAATAGATAATTAGCGATGGTAATACCATATAACCAAAACAAAAAGTAGGCTTTACTCTTAATTGAATTTCTGTATCTTCGATATTTCTTTGAGTAGCTTTATCATTCTTTACAATATTTATTCCACAATTAGTACAGAAATCTGCTGTATCTGGTAATTTAGCACCACATTTTTCACAAAACATAATATTCCCCTCCTTTTCTTTAGAATAAGTAAACTTATCTAATATGAATTGTAACATTATTTGACTTTTTTTGCAATAATACTGATAAAATATCATGATAAAGACATGAAATTTATTTTTAACAACATTCAACCTTAATAGAATCAACGCTTTCAAGCATTTTAAAATAAAAAAATACGCTATAACTATTGAAAAATCAACACTTTTTTAATTTGATTAATTTTTTTTAAAAATAGGTGTTGAAAAATGAATATTTTTAATAATACATGTTTTTCTAAAAAATTTCATAATGATTCCATTAAATTAATGCTATAAACTCAAACTAAAGTTATTATACTATGTGATTTTGTATCTATTTTTGCGTCCATACCTATTGGAATTGTTAATTTTTTTTCAGTATGTCCAAAATTATTGGTTTTTATTATTGGGAAAGATGTTTCTTTTTCCATTATTTCTAAAATAATTTCTTCTAAAGTAATTCCACTTTCATGTTCGTAGTTTCCAATCCATAATCCTTTTATTTTTGAAAAGACACCATTTTGTTTCATATAATAAATATAATTACTTATTTTAGCTGGGGAAGATTCTATTCCCAAGTCTTCTACGAATAAAATTTTATCTTGAAAATCCACCGAATATTTACCACATACTAATTGACTTATTAAGCTTAAATTTCCACCTATTAATTCTGCTTGTACCTCTCCTTCTCTTAAAATTTGTACTTCGTCATCATGTCTTCCTAAAATTTTATTTCCTTTCATACATATATTTTCCCATTCTTCTAAACTATATAAAGTCTCCCATGTTGATAAAGATTTAAATGTTGGTCCATGATATGTTACTAGACCTGTTTTTGATGTAATTACATTTAATATTGATGTGGAATCACTAAAACCACATATTATTTTAGGATTATTTTTTATAATTTCATAATCTATATAATCAAATAGAGAATTAGAGTTTTCTCCTCCACTTGCACAAAAAATTGCTTTTATTTCTTTGTTTTCAAACATCCAATGTAAGTCGTCAACTTTTTCTTTTACACTTGCACTATATCCTAAACTATTTGAATATATATTTTTTCCTAGAACCACTTTTTGTCCTAGATTTTCTATTAATTTTTTAGAATTTTCTATATCTATTTTCTTTTTTTCTGTTATTGGGCTTGAAGGTGCAATAACTCCAATTGTATCACCTTTTTCGACTCTGTTTGGTATTATTTTTTTCATAAATTATATCTATCCTTTCTAAAAGCACAAAACTGGTTTGAAAATTAGAACAAACTTATATGCAACTTATTTTTATATATCAGAAAATCAGTATGACTTTCTTTTGTAAATAAAATATTTAATATTTATTTTCAAATCTAGAAATTTCATATTCTTTCCTAATATATAAATCCCTCTTTATATCAAAGATATAATAGCAGTTGCAAGTGAAAAGTTTTGTTTTTCTACTCTATAAGAATGAATTAAATCACTATTACAAACACTGCATATTCCACTATCAATAATATTTTCCTCTTTTAGCCCTTCCTTTTTTAATAAAATTTGATTTATTTTTACTGTATCAACAAACCATGTTTCACCTTTATCATCTTTAGTTATAATCTCATTTAATTCTTTCATATTTCTACATTGATTATAAAAAATATTTTTTACATCTTCTTTTACCTCAAAATGACATTTACGAATACTTGGCATTATACAGCAAATAATATTTTCTGGCATACATCCTAATGTTTTCATTTTTTTTATTGTTTCAACAGATATTTGCATAGAAGTTCCTCTCCAACCCGAATGCACATTTGCAATTACTTTTTTTATAGGATCAAAAAACAAAAATAGAATACAGTCAGCATTTGTACTTGCTAATACTAAATCTTTTTTACTAGTTATTATTCCGTCTAAATCTTCATATTGAATAAGATTTATATCTGGCTTATCTTTGTTTATCTTTTTCTCTACAATTTTTACTTGATTTGTATGTCTTTGGATTGGTTTTATTAGATTATTAAAATTACAGCCTATTGCATCACAAAGCTTTCTATAATTATACATTGAATTTTTATATTCAATATCATCTATTGGCTTATCTTTACCTTTATTAGTTCTAAAATTTTCTTTTCCTATACTATATGCATGTGTTAAAATATCTTTGTATTCTAATAATTTTCTAAATTGCAAATATTGTATTCCATTTTTGCATATATGAACTATATTTTCATTTGTTAAATCTTTTTTATTTTCTAAATTTTCCATATATCCTCTTTCATTTTTTCTAAAATTTCTTCTTTTGATTTTTTTCCTATATATCTATAATTATTTTCACAATTTGCATTATCAAAACCGCATATAACTTTATAAGGACAATATCTACAAGGTGTAATTCCTTTTTTATTATATGGCTTTAATTCTATATTTCCAGACCAAATTTCTTTAGATATTTGCTTTATTGTTTTTTCAATATAATTTTGCAAAGTTAAAAAATCTTCTTTTTCTATACCACTAGTTCTGCTTTTATTTATTTCCCCTTTAGTAGTTAGAGCTGCTGGTATTTTTTTTGATGAACCAGAATTTAATGTTGTATCTTGCATTTTTATTACTTTTACATCTGCTAGAATTAAACCTTTCATTCTAAAATTTTGTCTTATTTGTTCTTCTAAGTCTTCACTTGAGATTTTTTTATCTGCTTTTATCATCTGTTCTATTAAACCAAAATATAAAATTCCAGCTGGTATTAAATCTTCCTTTTTACATACAGCATCTAGATATGTTAATAATTGTATTTGTATCCCTGCATATACTTCATTAAAATCTATGTTTCTAGCTGATGACTTATAATCTATTATTCTTAAATAATTTCCTTCTGAAGTTTTTGCTATATCCATTCTATCTATAGTTCCAGTTATTTCTATTTTTTTACCATTTTCTAAAGAAAAATATATTGGTGGATATTCTCCTTTTTCTTTAAATGTTATTTCTGTTCCAGCTAATTCGAAATCACTTTCTACTAAACTTTCAATCATATATTTTAAGGCTTTTGTTACTATTCTTTTTAGTCTTCTAACTAATAGTAAATATTTTGATGTAGAAATAAATATATAGTTTTTATCAAGTTTTAATTTTTCATCTATTATTCTGTCTACTTTTTCTTCTATATATTTAGGATTTTCTATAAATTCTTCTAAATCTATTTTTTCTTGTCTTGATTGTGTAAAAAATTCATCTATTAATTCATGCATAAATGATCCTGTTTGAAAATTCTTTACTTTTAACTCTTGTCTTTCTTTTAAATTTAATCCATATTGTAAATAATATGAAAATGGACAACTTCTGTATTTTTCTAATCTCGATACACTTGTTTTTAATATGTTTCCATATAAATTATCTATGTTTTTTTGTTCTATTTTTTCTGGAATATTTGTATAATGCAACCCCCTTAAGTCCTTTTTTAACTTATTACTCCAATTATTATTTTTCTGATAATATTTATATATTTTATACCAAATACTATTAATATTATTCCCATTTTTTACATTTGAAATGTTTTCTAATAAATCTTCGTATGTTCCCATTAAATTAGTTATATTATATTTTTTCTCTATTATATCACTTTCTTCTTTTAAATTTGGATACATTCTTTTTATTTTATTTATTAACATGGAAGGTCTTAAAGATTTTCCTTCTGTATCTGATGATAAATATGAAATATATAATCTTTTTTCTGCTGTAGAGAAAGCTTTATATATATTAAAATTTTCTTCATATAATTGTTCTAAAGTGCCATTTGCTAGTTCTATTCCCTTTAGCTTTAAATAATTTCGATCTTCATCATTTAAGAAACCTTCTTCTTTACGAACACTAGGAAAAACTCCATCATTTAAACCTATAATAAATGTAGTATCTATCTTATGACTTCTTGTTCTTTCTATATCTCCTACTATAACTTGATCCATTGTTCCTGGAATTTTACCTAATCCACTATTTTTTAATCCTATTTTTAATATCTTTATATAATCTTCTATTGACATTTTATCATCTTGAAATACTAATATTATTTCATCTAGCAATTCGATTAAAACATTATAGCTTGCAATATATTCTTGTACTAAATCTAGTAATGAATTTTTTTCTAATTCTTTTATTTTTTCTTTCCATTTCTCTTCTATTTGTTGTTCTCTTAAGAAATTGTACATAGCTAATGTAATTGTTTTAGCTGTTTGAATTTGTTTAATTTTTTCTTCTTGTGTTATAACTTGTGTATTTAAAAAATCATTTTTTAAACTTAATAATGGTTCTATTATTTGTTTCCTATATTGATTTAATTGTTTTTCTTTTTCTTTTACGTTTTGATTTTCTTGTTTCTCATAATTAAAATCTTGTCTCCATTTATTATATTGTATTCCCCATTTATTACAATAATTTTCAAGTAAAAATATTTCTTGTTCATCTAAATTTAAAAATCCTGTTTTTATGTAAGAAAATACTGCTTCTCTTGAAAAATTTTTTTGAAACACTTCTAAAATAGAAAGAAAATATTGTATTATACCATTTTGATTTAAATCTCTTTTTTCATCAATAAATACTGGTATTTCATATTTAGAAAAAATACTTTTTATAACTCCTGAATATTTTGGTATATCTCTTGTAATTATTGCAATTTGATTATACCTTAGATTTTCTTTTCTTACTAGATTATTAATTTGTTTTGCTACATGTTCTATTTCTGTATATTGATTTTTTGCTAAAAATAGTTTTATATTTTCTACTTTTCCTTCAAATTTTACCTGTTTTACCTCATATATGTTTTTTTCAAGATGTTCTAATTCTTTTGTTATAAATTTCTGATTTTTAAATAAGTTTATTGATGATATCTTTATCTTTATATTTTCTTCTTTTATTCTTTTTTGTATTTTTTCTATAGTTGTTTTATTTGAATAAAATATATCAACATCTGGATTTTTTTCTTTTTGTAAAGAGTCTGTACATACTGTTATATTCACCTTTTTTGCATTTTTTATAAATCCTATTATTACATCTAATTCTTGCTTAGTAAATCCTGAAAACTCGTCTATATATATTATGCTTTCTTCTAAATAATCTACTAATTCTATATTATTTGCAAGTATTGTTAAACTGTCTGTTTCTTCTATGTATTTATTTTGTATATGTTTCTCAAAGTTTTCGTATAACAGTGTAATATCTTCTAGTTTAGTTTTTAATTCTATCTCTTTACTTTGCTCTATTTCTTTTTTTAAATTTTCAAGTGTTATTCCATGTTTTTTTAATTCTGTTATTGCCGACATTGCAATCTCTATGTTTTCATCTGATTTTCCTATCCAATTTAATTTATTTTTATTGTTTTTTAATATAGAATATATAAGCATGGCTTTTCCTGATTTTGTTAGTTTTGTTTCATTTGCTTTTCCTAACTGACTTAATACTCTATATGCCATTCTACTTAATGTAACTACTTCTACATTACATACAGCTTTTTTGTTTATTGTGTCCATTAATTTTTTTTCTGCTGTATAAGAAAATTGTTCTGGTGTTATGATATATATTTTTTTTTCTTTATTTATTTCTTGTGCTATTTTATTAAAGCAGTACGTCGTTTTTCCTGTTCCTGCTCTTCCATATATAATTTCTAATGACATATTTTTTCCTCATATTTATATTTTTAATTTATATAATATTACATTATTATTTACAGTATACTTCATATTTTTTACTAGCAAATGATATATTAAGATATTCTGAAATATATTGTGGAAATGTTTGTTTAATAGGAAACAATATGAAACTTTAAGTTTCTTAGGCTCAAAGTGAAAATAAATATTATATATTTTATTTTCAAAAAAATATATTTTTCTTTGAATAGTATTTCCTATAATGCAAAAAACTAGAATGCATATATTTCATCCTAGTTTTTTAGTTAAATTTATTGTTGTGCGTAAGGAAGTAATGCTATGTGTCTTGCTCTTTTTACAGCTATTGTAAGATCTCTTTGATGTTTTGCACATAATCCTGTTACTCTTCTTGGAGATATCTTTCCTCTATCATTTACAAATTTTTTTAATTGATCTGGATTTTTGTAATCTAATACAAAGTTTTTATCACTACATAATAAACATACTTTTTTTCTTGGTTTTCTTCTTGGCATGTAGTCTTCATCATAGTTTTTATTATTTCTTTTATTTTGTTTTTTATCTGCCATTTTTTCCCCTCCTTTTACTATTTGATATTAAAATGGTAAGTCATCACTTGAAGATACATCAAAATCTGATCCCATACTTCCTGGCATTGTATTACCAAAAGTATTTTCAAAATTCCCCATATTTGCAGTATCTCCTTCTCTTTTACTATCTGCAAAATATGCTTCTTCTGCTACTACTTCTGTAATATAGTGTTTTACACCTTGGTCGTCATCCCATGTTCTTGTTTGTAATCTTCCTATAATTCCTACTTGTTGGCCTTTCTTAAAGTATTTGCTACAAAACTCTCCTAGTTTACTCCATGCAACAATATTAAAAAAGTCAGCTTGTCTTTCTTCTCCTTGTCTTACAAATCTTCTATTTACTGCAAGACTAAAAGATGAAACTAGTGTATTGTTTGTTTGAGTATATCTTGTTTCTGGGTCTCTTGTTAATCTTCCCATTAATATTACTTTGTTCATTTTTTCTCACCTTTCTTTACTCTAAATAAAGACCCCTACTTTATTTAATTTAAATTAATTTTATTTTATTTTTTTACAGTGATAAATTTTATTATATCATCTGATATTCTGTAGTTTCTTTCTAATTCTTGTATAAAATCTGGCTTTGCTTTGAAATTAAATAACATATATGTTCCTTCTTTATGTTTTTTTATTTCATATGCTAGCTTTCTTTTCCCCATATTTTCTACAGATTCTACATTTCCATGTTCATTAATTAATCCAGTATATTGCTCTTCTATTGATTTTAATTTTGCTTCATCTACTTGTGGATTAACAATGATAATACTTTCATATGTATTCATCGTTTTTCACCTCCCTTTGGATTTGTAACCTGACTTTTCGTCAAGTAGAGATAGAACAAAAGCAACATAATTTATATAATATTAATTTTTATTTTTTATATATTGCATTTTTGTTCTAGTACCAATTTTCTAAAATTTTTTAAATTTATTGGCACAAAAATAAGTATGCTTTTCATAAAGCATACTTATTTTATCATATTTTTTTAGCTAGTGCAAGTACTTATTTTTGTAATTTTATTATAGTGGTAACTACTTAATGGTTTTTCACTTCTTATTACTCAAAAGTATTGATATATTAATATTTTGCAGGCAAGACTCAGATTGTTAACCCCCAGATATGTTTTGCCAAATAATATTAATATATCAATACTTTTGTTATTGTATAGGAAAAATCGACTTTTATCTTGACTTTATACAAGATTTTTCCGTATACAACAAGGTTAAGTTTCCTTGGACTGTGCGTATTTGCAAAGCAAAACGCACATGTGGCGAAGCCACTTTTCTTATTTATCATTAAAATCGTTAACTAGTAGCTTATAGCGTTGCTACTATTTAAAACTCAGGAACATAGATTTCTTCATTATCTCCCAAATCCTGAATATATCCATTTTCAATATTTAAAGAATATAAATAATCTTCTACCTTTTTATATTCTCTTTTAGAAATCTTTCTATTTAAAGTTTTATCTTTCTTTGCTAAATATGTAGGAAAATATTGTGCCATTACGCTTACATACGTTTCTTTTGGAAGATTGTCATTAATCCACTTTAAAACTTGCTTACTGTTTTCAGTATTGTTAGGTAATATTAAATGTCTAATTATTAAGCCTTTTCTTATAATTCCTGTATTATCTATCTGTGCATTTCCTACCTGTTTTTGCATTTCGACTATTGCTTTTTTGGCAACTTCTGGATAATCTTCTACTCCTGAATATTGTTTTGCTATTTTTTTATCCATATATTTAAAGTCTGGCAAATATATATCAATATATCCCTCTAGTGCTTTTATTGTTTCTACATTTTCATATGCATTTGTATTATATATTATTGGAAGTTTAAGACCATTTTTCTTTGCAATTTTTATTGCCTCTATTATTTGATATGCATAACTTGTTGGTGTTACTAAATTAATATTTTCTGCTCCTCTTTTTTGTTGTTCTATAAAAATATCTGCAAGTTCTTCTATTGTTATTTCTTTACCTTTTCCATATTGACTTATTTCATAATTTTGGCAAAATTTACATTTTAAATTACAATTTGAAAAAAATATAGTTCCTGATCCATTTTTTCCTGTTATGCAAGGCTCTTCAAAAAAATGTAAAGAAACTAATGCAATTTTAGCATTATTTGTTCCTCTACATTTTCCAATTTTTTTATCATTTCTATTTATTTTACACTCCCATGGACATATTGTGCATTTATTTAATTTCTCAATCATAATTTTTTCCTTTTTATTTTTTTATTTGTTTTACTGTTATATTTCCATTTTTATCTTTATTTAGGATAATTTTTTTCTTAGAAAATTTTTCTTTATTCTCTTTTACTTTTTCTATTATTTTGTTCTCGCTCTCACTACTATTCACTTTGTCAATTACTTCTCCTTGCAGATTTTTTATTATGATATATGTTTCTTCCTGTGTATTCTCATTCAAATTTTGCATTTGTGAATAATCTTCTAAATATTCTATAATATCTACTTCATATCCATTATTTATTTTTTCTATCTTATCCAATAAAAAAGTATCATCTTCCTCATCTAAATTTATTTGTGTTGCTACATATACTTTTTTATCTTCATCATATTTCATTGAGTCAGTTCCTTCTGTTGGAAATTCTGTAGTAAAGTTTTCTCCAAACAATTCTTTTGCTTTTTTATTTATTTGTTCATATGTGAATTCATAATCTTCTATATTCTTTTTAACTACTTCCCATAACCAATTAGAACTAGCATTATTGATATCTTCAAATTCTGGTAAAGCCTCTTTTGTTACTTCTTTCCACATATATATTTTTGATATATACTCTTCTATTTTTTCTATTTCTTCTACTGTTACATTACTATTACTTTGTGTTTTTAATATTATAGAATATATAATACTTATTAAAGCTATTAGTAATATAATTACTATTATTAATTTTTTTTTCATAAGTAATCTTTTCTCAGGTTCTCCTTTCATTAATATAATTGGTATTTTATACTTTTTTCGATATTTAGTAAAGACTTTTTTGTATTTTTTTGAAATTTTAGTTACTATTCACAGTATACTTCATATTTTTTACTAGCAATTGATATATAGAATATTTTTAAAGCTGTGAATAGTAACTACTACTATGAATGTTTGGTTAATGATTTCGCTTAATTATATTGTTCAAACTCTATATATTGCAAAATTGAAAATTACTACACCAAATTCCATTCTAAAACAACTTTAAATAAATCTCCATCAATATTTATAGAAAATTCTCCATTTTGCAATTTAGTTAAACTTTGAGCTATAGAAAGTCCGTAGACCGCTTCCTTCTGTATATCTTGATTTATCTCCTCTTACAAATCTTTGCATTAGTTCATCTGCTGAAATATTTAATTTTTCCTTAGATATATTTTTAATTTCTATAATTACATATTTTTCTTTTTTCACCATATCAATATATACTCTAGAATTTTCTAATGCATATTTTGTAATATTACTAAATATATTTTCCATAATTCTATACATATATCTATTATCTGCTAAAATATTAACATTTTCGTTTGGCATGTTTATTTCTATTTTTAAATTATTTTTTTCAAATTTATCTTTAAATTCTCCAATTAATTGATTTATTAATTCCTTTAAATTTATATTTTCTACATTTAATTTAACATTTCCTGATGATACTTTTGATGCTTCTATTAAATCTTCTGTTAATTTCTTTAATCTTTGAGCTTTATTGTCTAAAATGTTTATATATTCTTTTATTTTTTCTTCTTTTATGTTTTCCTTTTTTAATAAGTCTACATAGTTTATTATAGATGTAAGTGGAGTTTTTATATCATGAGAAACATTTGTTATTAGTTCTGTTTTTAATCTTTCTGATTTCAAACTTTCATTAATTGCATTTGAAAATCCTCCTGAAATATCTTTTAAATAAATGCTCATTTCTTTCAGTTCTCCTGAAAAATTGTTTTCATTTATTTCTATATCTGTATTCCCTTCATATATATTTTTAGTTATATTTTTTAAAACCTTAAATTCTTTTACTTTTTGCATTAGCTTATAAATTGCATATCCACATATTATTATATCTAAAAATACTCCAAATTCTCTAAAAATTATAATTAAGAATATATTCAAAAATATAAATCCTATTATTTTTAAGAAGTTTTTCCTATCATAACTTAAAGCTTCAAAAAGTTTATTCAAACTATTTTGTATAGTTTTTATAATTTTATAAATAAATGTTGTTTTTATAAGCTGTTTTGCTTTTATTCTTTTTATTATTGTAGTAAGAATTAATGCAGTTAATGCATATATTGAAAAATATGATATAATTATGACTGTAATTTGTAATATAAATTGTGTGTATGACATAACATTAAATGCAAATATATTTGTTTGTAGAATAAATGCTATAAATATCAGTATTACTAAAATAACTACTATGCAAATTATATCTATTGGCTTTTTATCAAAATTTGATAAATAAATTCCTTCAACTCCTTTTTTATGTCCTACAGATACACATAGATATACTACAAATATTAATAAAAATATACTTATAAATGGTATTATTGTTATTGGAACATTTTGTAATTTTTTAGAAATATCAAATATTTTTTGAGTAAAAAATATTTCTCCTCTACTTTGTACACTTTCTTTTATTCTTGTATTTACAGTATATTGGTCTTCTTTTTCTATGCTGTTAAAATAAGTATATTTAATACTGTCTAAATTATCATTTTGTATATTAGTATCTACCTTATCTTCTATAGTATCATAATTCCAATAATAGCCTTCTTTTTTTGTGAATTGCTCTTGTAATTTAGCAATAGAATCTGTTTGTTCTGTTAAAGGTATATTAGTATAATAATTATTTTCTCCTGTTTTTATTAGATAATATAAAAATGTTTCATCTTCATTACCATAATATGCTGTTCCTTCATAATATATATTTTCATTGTTTTCATTAGATAATTTTATATAATAATATTGTGGTTGTTTTTTTTCTACTAATATTTTATTTATTATTTGATTAATATTTGACCTAAATTGACTTGAAAATATACTTGTTTCATAAAAGTTATCTTTTTCAATAACTTCTTGAATTTCAAACATAAATACACTATAGATAATACATAAAAAAAGTACTATTATCATTATTGGTATTAATATATAACTTATTGCTTTTAATATGCCAGAATTTCTAATATCTTTATTATTGTCCATTTTTACTCTCATTCCTTCCTTAAGATATGGATAAAAAACAAATTTGAAATTTATAAATAATAATTTTTATACATTTATTAAAATTAGTAAATGTATAATTATAATTATTTTTCAACTTTATATAATCCCAAATTATATTTGTTTAAATATTTTCGATTTTATAGCCTATCCCCCATATAACTTTTAAATATTTAGGTTCTTTTGGATTTATTTCTATTTTTTCTCTTATATGCCTTATATGTACTGCTATAATGTTTTCTGCTCCATAGCATTCTTCTTTCCACACATTTTCATATATCTGTGGAATAGAATATACTTTTCCTTTATTTTTTATTAAAAATTTTAATATGTTATATTCTGTAGCTGTTAGTTTAACTTCTTTACCGTCTACACTTACTGATTTTGTTTCATCATTTATTTCCAATTCTCCTGTTTTATATATTTTGTCATTTTCTTGCTTATTTAAACTTCCTAGTTTAACATATCTTCTTAAACAAGAATTTACTCTTGCGATTAATTCTAACGGATTAAATGGCTTTGTAATATAATCATCTGCTCCTGTATTTAATCCTTCTATTTTATCGTAATCTTCTGATTTAGCAGATAACATAATTACTGGTATAGTTTTTTCTTTTCTTATTTCTTCTAATGTTTCTATTCCGTCTTTTTTTGGCATCATATTATCTAATATTATTAAATGTACTTCATTTTTTTTCAATTCTTCTATAGCCATTTCTCCGTCATATGCTTTTATTATTTTATACCCTTCCTTTTTTAAGTATATTTCTATTGCATTTACAATTTCTTTATCATCATCTACAACTAAAATATTATACATTTTGTTTTTATGTTAGATTTATCTTCTAACATTTCCCCCTTCTTTTTTGTTTTTTTGTAGTATATCACAAATTTATAAAAAAATTATATATTTTTTATTAATGTTTTCTTAATTTATGTTGCGTAACACAGTTTTCATAACATAAATTAGCTTCGTCATATGTGTATTTGCCTTAGCAACTATGCACACCTCAAGGAAGCTTAAGCTTTTTGTATAAGAATTTTTAAAGTCTTTTT
>CALXAU010000017.1 GCA_944386355.1 uncultured Clostridia bacterium | reverse complement strand
CTTAACGGCTTTAGACGTTAAGAAGGGATTCTATCAAATGATGGAATTATTGGCAGGAATAACAATAGTAGCATTGTCAGGAGAAAATGGAATACTAAGGCAAGCAGTTAAAGCAAAAGACAAAACAGAAATAGCAGAAATAATAGATAAAGCACAAGTTGATGTGCTTGGAGTGCAATCAGAAAATGGCGGAAATTATTACAATTTATTAATGAACCAAGGGATAGATACCTTCTATTGGGTTGCATCTCGTTGTACTGCTGTTGGAAGAGATATAGCATATTTTTCTATAAGAATGGTATATAATGGTTTTATATATGCAAGTGGAATTTTCGACTCTAGTAAAAAAGAAGGAGCAGATTATTCTAAAATATTCCCAATAGTGTCTTTAAATGCTACCATAATAAGAGGAAATGCAACAGACGGATTTACAGTAGAATAGAAAATAAATAAAAATGTTAATAGAAACAGTCAGAAAATCAGTCCTCAAAAAGTTAAAATTTATATAAATATTATTTTATACTGTAAAAATATAGTATTTTGAATTTATTTAAAAGTATAAAAAGTTTATATTAAAAAAGTATAAGACAGTATGAGAATAAACTCCAAAGTTTTTTATTTGAAATATATCTATCGCAAGAAGAAGTGATAGATATATTTTTTGCTTTAGATAAAGTTATATTCCATATAATGCAGAAAACAATATAGTATAAAAAATATAAGAAATTTTCACTCAACAAATCATATATGCTAATTAACAGAAGCTAAACCAATATAATAAATGTTAAAATACAAAGAACTTTAATCATGTCTCTTTGTTCTTTGAAAAAATTTTTTATTAAGAAAAAAGTAAAAAAATTGAATTGGTTCATAAAAAATTATAAAATTAATAAAAAAATGTAACCTTTTTTATCCAAAATATGAATATATAAATGTAAGGTACTTTATAAAAAGTAGAAAAGACAAAAAATAATTAAAATTTTGGCTATACACTGTAGTGAAATTTATTTTAAATATTCTATATACAAAAAATACGTCTCATAAATTTTAAATTTATTTTAATTGCCAAAATTTAATTCTTTTCTAACCAGATTCTTAAAAAGGATTGATAGTAAAAATGAATAAAGAAAAAAGAATAGAAGAATACATAATAAAAAACAATCTAAACATGGAAAAAATTGTAGATGACTATTATAACTACATAAGTACAATTATAAGAAACAGTTATAACTTTAAAGCAGAAGATGAAGACGAAATGATATCAGATGTATTTTTAATTATATGGAAAAATAGAGAAAGACTACATAAACAAGAAAGGTTTGGCCCATATATAGCAGGAATTACAAAAAAAGTCATTTACAGAAAATACAAAGAAGTAACAAATGAAATAGAAACATCAGAATATGAAGAAAACATGATAGACAATTTTAATATAGACAACATCATAGAGGAAAAAGAAATAAACAATTGTATTACAAACAATATAAAACAAATTGGAGATACAGAATATAAAATATTTACAAAATTTTATTACGAAGGAAAAAAAGTAAAAGAAATTGCAAAAGAAATGAATTTAACAACAAGTAATGTAAAAACAAAACTGCATAGAACCAGAGAAAAAGTAAAAGATATTTTAAAAATAGGAGGGTTTTAAAAATGAGCAAATCAAAAATACTAGAAAATATTAAAGATAATATTGCAATAGAAAACTTTAGAGAAATTAACAAAAGGAAAAATAGGATTAAAAAGATAATACAAAGTACACTAACAGTAACAATATGTTGTTTATCTATTACAGGAATAGTATTTGCAAAAGATATTTCAAATCAAATTTATAACAAATACTTTACAGGAAAGGGAGTAGAAAAAGCAATAAATGAAGGATATGTTGAACAAACTCAAATGCAAGAACAAGCTTCTACATCTACAATTTCGAATGAAGAAACAGGAGAAATAATAGAAGATAATGGTACAACAGTTAAAGTTAGTGAAATAATAATGGACGACTTTTCTTTAAGCATGACATATGATGTTACTTTATCTGATAAAATAAAAGATATAATAACAGCAAATGATGTTATGGAAATGAATTTTCCAGACATAGTATTATATGATGAAAATAACGTTGTATTAAATACAATAGGAGAAGAAGAACTAAATAAATTTAAACAAAAAACTAATATAACACCAACAGAATTTGTAAATAGTGGAGTAAATATTTTTGTATCTGAAAGAAATAAAAATACAATAAAAGTAATATACAATTTCTATACAGGTGGAGACAGCACTTATCCAAAAAGTAAAGAAATTCATGTAGACATTGGAAGAATAAAAATATCTAAAAATGAAACAGTAATGGGAGATGAAGAAATTACAATAAAAGGTGGCTGGAATTTTAAAATAGATGTTCCAGAAAAAATGTATAATAGACAAAATGTAGTATATAAACAAAAAAGTACAACAAATCAAGATTTTAATGTACAATCAGCGGTACTATATAATACCGGAATGGAAATAAAAATGAAGTTCAAAGCTGAAAAACAAAAATCAATGAAAGAAATACATTCAACTGTATGTGAAGAACTAGAATTTTATTGGTCTCTTGATGAAAATGATGAATTAAAAAATATCGATATATTGAATTATCTAGAGAATAAAGCTCGCGAAAATCCAGAATATCAACAATTAATGGAACAAGAAACTCAAAAATGGAAATTTGAAAAATATTTAACAAATAGCAATGGAGAAACATTTGATTTTTCAGTAGGACCTAGAGCAAATGGAAGTGCTTCAATTGATGAAAATGGTATAATGACATCTACATGTATGTTTGATTTAACAAAATATGATGCAACAGACGAAATTACATTACACTTAGAATATCAAGGAAATAGAGCAGATATTGTACTTGAAAAAGTAGAAGAATAAATAAAAGCAAGAAATGTGTCTTTATTAGACAAAATGCTAGCAGATGAAAAGAAAGGAAAGGTTATTAATGATGAAAAAAATATTTAGTATTTTAATAATATTTATAATTTTAATATTAATGTCAAATTCTGTATTTGCATCAGAATATTGGGAAAAAGAGAATAAAAAAAGGGAAAATGCATTTAGAGAAGCACTAAATTCATATATGCAAACATTTATGAAAGAAGAAACGCCAGAAGAAGATAAAATAACAAGTTATGAATACACTGGATTTGGTGTAGGGGAAGTAGATAATGAGAATAAATTAGCTGTTACAATATCTTTTAAAGTTACACCTGCAAATGAAAATAATACAACATGGTTTAAACATGGAAATTGCTGTTTTGCAGTTTTCTCAAAAATAAATGAAGAATATGTATTAGAAAAAATTTCTAGGTATCCTGATAATTATGATAAATTCTTAGAAAAATTTGAAGAATATAAGAAAAATAATAAAGAAACAACAGAAAATATACAAATACAAGGACAACAGGCAGAAAATAATTTAGCAAATCAAGAAATTGAAAAAATTAGTAATACAATTTATATAAGTTGTTCAATTGTTTTAATTACAATCATATGTCTAATTACAGTAAAATTTTTAAAAAATAGAAAAAAACATGTCTAAAATTAATTTTTTAGGCATTTTTTATTGTATAGGAAAAATCGAAGATTTTTACTATACAACAAGGTTAATTTACCTTGATACGCACAATAATTGCAAAGCAATTTTGTGCATATGGACGTCGAAATCTTTGATTTCGCTAACGTCCAATTTTCTTATATAATAGCAAAGTGATACTTTCTTTTGAAAATAAATATTATATATATTTTTTATTTTCAAAAGAAAAATCGAAGATTTTTGCTATAACAGCAATTAATGCACATAAAATCTCTCTTGACTAAAAAAAGTCCGTAAGATATAATTCAACTAAATTTAAAAAAGAAAAGAGAATAAAAATGGATTTATTAATTGGTTTATCAATACCTTTTTTAGGTACAACATTAGGATCTGCAATGGTATTCTTTATGAAAGATACAATAAATAAAAAAATAGAAAAAATGTTATTAGGATTTGCTTCAGGAGTAATGATAGCAGCAGCTATATGGTCTCTTATAGTTCCCTCAATAGATATGGCACAAGAGCAAGGTAAAATAGCATGGTTTCCAGCAGCAATAGGATTTTTACTAGGAATTGCTTTTTTACTTATATTAGATAGCATAATTCCGCATTTACATTTAAAAACTGATAAACCAGAAGGAATAAAAGCAAAATTTAAGAAAACAACAATGTTAGTATTTGCTGTAACTCTTCATAACATACCAGAAGGAATGGCTGTTGGAGTAACTTTTGCAGGAGCTTTAATTGGAAATACAGGACTTACAATAGCAGGAGCTTTTGCTTTGGCAGTAGGAATAGCTATACAGAATTTTCCAGAAGGAGCAATCATTTCAATGCCATTAAAGAATGAAAATATATCAAAAATAAGAGCTTTTACCTATGGAACACTATCAGGAATTGTTGAACCGATTGGAGCAATTATTACAATATTGATTACTAGGTTAGTTATTCCAATATTACCATATTTATTATCATTTGCAGCAGGAGCAATGATTTATGTAGTAGTAGAAGAATTAATACCAGAATCTCAGGCAGGAGAACATTCAAATATTGGTACAATTGGAGTAGCAATAGGATTTACAATAATGATGATATTAGATGTAGCTTTAGGTTAAAAATAACTTTTGATTTTATAACATATAGTTAAAATTCACACTTAAAAAAAATTTAAAATTTACCAACCAAAATATAAATTTAAAACGTCTAAATATTAGAAAAGAAAATGTTACTGTTACGTTAATAGCTGTAAAATAAAGAATTTTAGCATTGTCTAAGCTTTATTTAAAGTTTAATTCTTATTTAATTAAATTTATCTTCTCGGAAAGGAAAGGGAATAAAAATGAATAAAAAAATTTTAATAATAATTAGTATTTTATTAATTGTAATTTTAGCCTTAGTAACTATATTTATAATAGATCATAATAGAATGAAAAATAATGAACCTGTTATATTTAGCACATGGGGAGAAAATTATAATTCAAAAAAAGAAAATAATATTACTGAAAATATGAATGTAGTATTATCATTGGAAGATGAAATATCAGAAAATTCAGTCTGGTGTGGAACTTTTAATTTAATATGGAATGATTTGAAAAATAATTTAGCAAAACAAGATATTATATTTACACCTCAAATAAAGCTAGTAGAAAATTTAAATAAAGGAACATTTACTAAGGAATATTTATCAGAAGAAAGTTATTATACCGTATATGACAAAGCAAGTTTAGAATTAAAAGAAAAAATCGAAAAAGATATAAAAGAAAAATTTAATGAAACAAGTGATATTTTGAATGATTTTGACTGGGAAAATGTTAGACCAGAAGATTATTTTCTATATGCAATGCTAAAAAAAGAATTTGAATTCCCTAAAGAGTTTACACAGCTAGAAAATGGAAATTTTGGTGAATTTAAAAATGTAGAATTTTTTGGAGTTGATAATACAACAGAAAATGAAGTAAAAGAACAAATAGAAGTATTATATTATAATACAAAGGATGATTTTGCAATAAAATTACTTACAAAAAATAATGATGAAATAATTATAACAAAGGGATCTAATGAAAAAACTTTTGGAGAAATGTATAGTGAAATAATTAAAAAATCTGAAAATTATGAAGGTAGTAAATCATTTGGAGAAAATGATACATTAAAAATACCAAATATAAGTTTTAATATAAAAAAAGAATTTAAAGAATTAGAAAATCAAATATTTGAGTTTTCAACAGGAGATAACTATTATATAGAAAAAGCACTTCAAACAATTCAATTTGAATTAAATAAAAAAGGCGGAAAACTAAAAAGTGAAGCAGGAATGATGGTAAATAGGTCATCAATTGTAATAGAAGAACCTAGGCAATTTTTTGTAGATAGTGAATTTGCGATATTTTTGAAAGAAAAAGATAAAAATTTACCATATTTTGCATCAACAATATCTGATATATCATGTATTCAAGAAAATGTAGAAAAAGAGGAAATAAATCTTAAAAAAGAAGATAATAAGCTATAAGATTTTGTCAATTGGTCTGATTTATATGGAGAATTAAAAAGTGGAGAATACAGGTTAGTAAAAGAAATTTATGATGAGGGTTACAAATATTTTTCAGTAGAATTTGTAATTTGATGAATAATAATGTTACTACTATAAAAACTAAATATTGTTTTTATAGTAGTTTTAATATATTAGGAAAGTCAGTATGACTTTCCTAATATATTAAATCCATTGCACACAAATTTCTTTCAGAAATTTGGCGCATGAACAAATTAACGGAAAGCCAAAGAGAAAATATAAAATTAGTACAAATGTTAAGGCTTTCCAATTTGTTCTGTTATAGGAAACACTATGAAACTTTTTAGTTTCGCAACTCAAAGTGAAAATAAATATTATATTTTATTTTCAAAAGAAAAATAGAAGATTTTTCTATAACAGCAATTATTGTACACAATTATTTGAGAGAGGAATATAGATAAAAATGAATATACAAAAGAAATTAGAAAAAATGGGAATTATAAAAGTAAAAGAATTAGATCATAAACAAATAAATAATACAGCACATGATATGGCAGATAAAATTACGAATACATTTCCAATATTACAAACTTCATATAATGAAATACTAGCGAAAATACTAAATTGTAAAATGTATTATGCAAAAATATCTGGAAATATATCTAAAGTAAATTATATATATGAACAAAATAGTATTTATATAGACGAAAAACTAGATATAATGAAAGAAAATGAACAGTTTTTCCATGAAATAATTCAATATTTACAAACTATAAGAAAAAGCAATGGAAAAATCTTAAGAATGGGATTATGTGAATTTAATGATTTTTCAATAAATGGATTAGGAATAAATCAATCAATGGTACAATATATATCATCAAAACTTATGAATAATGAAGAAAAAGAAAAACAAATAAATAATATACAATTAAAAACAATTAGTCCAAATTCATATCCATTATTAACTAATTTAATACAACAAATAATATATATGATTGGAGAAGAAGAAATTTTGCAAGCTACTCTAACAATAAATTATAAATTTGAAGATACATTTTTAAATACATTTGAAGAAAAAACAAAAGAGATATATAAAAACTTTGATAAAATGTTAGAGATAAAAAATAAAATATATATGCAAAGAAATGAAAACGTAAAAAGAAATTTAATCCAAAAAGCATGTAAAATTTATATAGAAACTCAAAAAATTATTATAAGCAAATATTATAATAATATTATTGCAAAACTATCAACTATTCAAGAAATTGATTTATATAAACAAAAATTTTTGAAACATAAAGAATATATGGGAACAGATAAAGATATATATCAATTTGATACTTTTTATAATGAGTATAAAGAAATAATAATGGATAAATTTGAAAAGCAATTATTTAAAATAATAAAAAGAAATCAAAAGAATGCTTTAGTTTTATATAATAACAAATTTAAAAACTTTTTTAAAAAAATAATGTCATATTTGGTGGACTAAATTTTTAATTCACAGTTGCATTTATGTTTTGTATATTAGTAAATATTATTTTAAGTGAAAATCATTCAAAAAATGTTCATATATGTTTAAACATTTTTTCGAATGGTTTTCACAATATATTTCAAAATATATAAATATATCTTTTGCTAGCTAGGTAATTTTTATAGTTATGAATTCTAATTAAATTATGAAAAAATTATTAAAAATATTAAAAAAATAACTTTAATAAATTTAATAAAAAAGCTGAAAAAGCAATTTTATAGGAATAACGAAAAGTTGTAAAAATACTATTTTTTATAATACTTATATTATAGTCTTTTCGAACAGTTAAAGCTAAACAGTTTGCTTTGTCTGTTTCTTCTTTTTGCACTTTTTCTTCATTTAGCTCAAAGTTTTTTTCATTAGTGCTCATTAGAACTCCTCCTTGGTAATAAAGAATATAAGTTTGTATATAACAAGGTTAAGTTTCTTTAGTCTGTGCATATTTGCAAAGCAAAATGCACATGTGGCGAAGCCACTTTTCTTCTATGTAGTATAACATTATAATTTTAATAAGTAAATAGAATTTATTTTATAATATTAATTATTAACCATTAACAGTAGAAAATTGCAATATTATATACCTATTATATCATTTCATTTTCATTTTCATTTTCATTTTTATTTTTATTTTTATTTTGTGCTAATACAAATTCTTTTAGATTTGAATAAGTAACTCTAATCATAGGTTTTATAGTAGTTTGTTGCTTTTCTATTTCTTCTAAAGCTTTTACTCTTTGAGGTGTATTGTAAAAAGGATTATTTTCTAGGTGTGATAATGCAAATTTCTTATCAGAATTAGTTGATTTAGGATCTTCTAACATATTTTTAAAAGTCTGATAACCACGAAATTGTTGATATTCTTTTTCATTTAATGTTATGTATGTTCTTAATCTATGAATAAGTAAATCTACTAATTCAGATTGCTTTCCGTTGTGCCTTAAAAAGTCAGAAAATCGGTTAACAATGTCATAAAAAGTAATGTTAGAACGTGAGCCTGTAGTCCTATTATCAATACTTATAGAAACAGAATTATTTGGACAATAATAAAATGCTTGATGCAAAAGATATTCTTCAATTGGTATTTTAATGCCATCCATAACTACGTAATCTTTTAATTTAACTTTTTTTCTAAGTTCTTCTGTACGTTTATCACCTACTTTATAAAAAGTAGAATTCAATGTGTTTAATAGTTTTTTAAATTTTTCTTCAGACATTGGAATAATAGGTTCAAAAACTGAGAATAATTCTTTTTCTGAAAAGCTTTTTCCATCAAGTGTATCATGATTCGTAGATGCAACACGATATCCTAGAGCTGTTTGTAATTGTAATTCAAAGTTACCTATAGGCGTTTCAATCTTACAATAATGAGCTCTAAAACCATTTCTTTTAGCTACAGTCTTGATATATGTTATTTTAACATTTAACATTTTTAATAAATCATCATTAGAAAGTAAAGGAATAATTTGTGTTTTTAAAAAATGAAACTGTAGTTTATCATCTTTTCTTGCAACTAGTTGATCAATAAGTGAATATAAATCCTCTATTTCTTTACTATTCTCCTCATTATTATCTATTTCCTCTTGAGTTCTATTAGAATTTGGTTTACCTATATTTTTTAATTCTTTATTAATCCAATTGTTATCGTTTAATTTCGTCATAAAATTATCAGTTTCGCCTAATGCAGTTTGATAAGAAGTATTATTATATTCATTAGTAAATTTTGAAGAACTAGCATCATTTAATATAGTGAGAATATATTTTTTAAGATTACAATATTCTAAAAGATTTTTTACAGTAGGAATTTTTTCTCTAAAATAATTTATGGCTTTAAGATAATATTGAGAGTTTTTAAATAATGATTTAAGTTCAGAATCATCACATTGGCTATAGTCAAAAGCTTCATCTATATTTTCAAGTATTATTGTAGCTGCACCTATATCTTTTAATAAACTTTCAATAGGAAATAATTTACTAGAATCGCTTGGATCATATCCTTTATAAGGATTCTCAGGAAACATTGAGTTTAATCCTTTAAGAAGTTCCTTATCAGAATTTCTTTGAAAACTTTGGAATCCTTTTATACGTGCCAAAATTTTTAAATCTACAGGTGTTTTTTTTCTTACAGGATCAGGATCATTATCATTATCTTTTCCTGGTGTAAAGTGTTCATGAATAATTAGAAAAATAGCAGAAAGAATGTTAAAAAAATATACCTCTGATTCTAATGTTGTAGCTTCTAAATAATTTTCTATTCCACTGTTAGGAACTATTTCTTGAAGAATTTTTAAAGTATCTTTAAATCTTTCTGGATTTGAATTTTGAAATTTGTCTGAAAAAGTAGGATCGTGTACAGAAAGAAATTTGTATAGATTGTTATGGCGGTCTTTGTTATTAGTAGTATTTTTTTTTAAATTTTTATAAATAGTAAAAAGTCGTTCTAGTATATTTTTTTTAAAATCTTCTAATAGAGAGAAATCATCTTTTTTAATATTAGTTTCTTTTAATGTATTATAGAAATAAAAAAAAGAGGAAGGTTCTACTTTTTTTGGGAACTCTTTAATTTTATTATCTATTTCTTCAAGATAGACCTTTTTATTAGATAAATAAATTAAATCTTCTGCAAAATAATTTGTAGTTTCATTTTTTTTAGAATAATATTCTGAAAAGTATTTTTTTTCTATTTCCTCTATTAGAGAGAATAATTCTATATATTTTTTTTCGATATAATTATGATTTTCTTCCAATATCTATCACTTCCTTTAAATTTCACAATTTATTATATTATACCAAAAAAGTAAAGAAAAGTAAACAAAAACAAACATATAGACTTAACATAAGTTACTAGTTGATAATTTTAATGATAAATAAGAAAATTGGACGTTAGCGAAATCAAAGATTTCGACGTCCACATGCACAAAATTGCTTCGCAATTATTGTGCGTATCAAGGTAAATTAACCTTGTTGTATAGTAAAAATCTTCGATTTTTCCTATACAATAACAAAAGTGTTGATATATTAATATTATTTGGTAAAACATAGATGGGTGTTAACAATCTGGGTCTTGCCTGCAAAATATTAATATATCAATACTCTTGAGTAATAAGAAGTAAAAAACCATTAATTAGTAACTAACATAATATTATAATATACGTCTGCAAAATTTTATAACTGAAGAGCAAATAAATTTTAAATAACCTAAATTTATTTACAAAAAAAGGAATAGGGTATATAATCAATATATATCTTAGGAAGGAAGATAATACATTGGAATATATTTTTGAAAGAAAAATAAATTATTATGAAACAGACAAAATGGGAGTAGTTCATCACTCAAACTATATCAGATATTTAGAAGAAGCAAGATGTGAACTATTAAATAGTATTGGAATGCCATTTGCTCTTTTAGAAGAGAAAGGAATAACAATCCCTGTATTAGGAGTTAATTGTGAGTATAAACATCATGTTACATTTGATGATGTAATAGTAATAAAAGTTAGTATGAAAGAATATACAGGAGTTAGAATTACAATGCAATATAATGTTATAGAGAAAAAGACAGGAGAAACTGTTCTTTTAGCACAAACAAAGCACTGCTTTACAAATAAAGAACTCAGACCAATAAATTTAAAAAAATATGAACCTGAGTTTAATAAAAAATTAGAAAAATTATTATAAAAGAATAGAAAGAAAGGATTGATGATATAAATGAAAAAAAATATAATTAAAGTTGAAGGTATGGTATGTGGAGGTTGTGAAAAAAGAGTTGAAAATGTCTTATCTACACTAGAAGGCATAAATAAAGTAAAAGCAAACCACAAAAAAGGAACAGTAGAAATATATACTGAAAATCAATTAGATGAAAAGATAATTAAAGATAAAATAGAAGATATAGGGTTTTCTGTAAAGGAATAAATTAAAAAAATCTTTTCATAAATAGATTATTTGTGCCTTTTAGAAAAGCAAAAAAAGAAAGGGTCTTTTAATGAATAAAATTATTTTAAGTATTAATGGAATGACTTGTAGTGCGTGTTCAAATGGATTAGAAAAATATCTAAGTAAACAAGAAGGTATTAATAGTGTTTCTGTAAATTTAATAATGGCTAATGCATTAATAGAATATGACGAAAAAAAATTAAACCAAGAAAAAATAGAACAATTTATAAAAGAAGCAGGATTTAAAAGTTTAGGAATTTATAATGAAGACAAAATAGAAAATAAAAAAAGTTATGAAAAAATAAAATTTATAATATATACAATACTTGCAGTTATATTGATGTATATATCTATGGGGGATATGGTAGGACTTCCTATTATAGATTTTTTTAATATGCATATAAATCCTATAAATTACACAATTATATTACTAATATTAACTTTTTCTTTTATAATTTATGGAATAGATATTTTAAAAAATGGATACAAAAACTTAATACATAAAACTCCTAATATGGATACATTAGTTTCTTTAGGAGTAATAAGTAGTTTATTATATAGTCTATATAATATGATTTTAATTTTGAAAGGAAATCATGATTTAGTAGAAAATTTATATTTTGAATCTTCTGCAATTATAATATATTTTATAAAATTAGGAAGATATATAGACGGAATAAGTAAAGATAAAACAAAAGAAGCTATACAAAAATTAGTGCAAATAACACCTAAAAATGCAGTTATAAAAATAAATGGAGAAGAAAAAGAAGTAACAATAGATGAAATAGAAAAAGGAAATATTGTTATTAGTAAACCTGGAGAAAAAATAGCAGTAGACGGAGAAATTATAAAAGGAAGAGCTCATTTAGATGAATCTTTCATTACAGGAGAGAGTAAACCTGTTAACAAAACAATAGGAGAAAAAGTAATTGCAGGAAGTATAAATTATAATGGATATATTGAATACAAAGCAGAAAAGATTGGAAAAGAATCTACAATTTCTGAAATTGTAAAGCTAGTATTAGAAGCAACTAGTACAAAAGCTCCAATAGCAAGAATTGCAGATAAAGTAAGTGGATATTTTGTTCCAGCAGTTATATTAATTGCAATTATTACATTTTTTGTATATATAATTTTAGGAGAAGATATCGGAAGAGCAATTAATACATTTGTTACAATTCTTGTAGTTGCGTGTCCATGTAGCCTTGGATTAGCAACACCTCTTGCAATAGTAGTAAGTGAAGGGGTTTGTGCCAATAATGGAATTTTAGTAAAGAAAAGTGAAATATTAGAAAATGCCCAAAAAATAGATACAATTATATTTGATAAAACAGGTACTTTAACATATGGAAAATTAAAAATTTCTGAAATAATAAATTATAGTAGCTTAGAAAAAGAAAAAATAATGCAAGTTGTAGGAAGTATTGAAAAAAAATCAACACATCCAATAGGGAAAGCTTTTGTAGAATACTTAAAAGAGAAGAAAATAGAAATATTAAATGTAGAAAATTTTAATGATATTTCAGGTCTAGGAATTACAGGAATAATAGATAATGAAGAATATATAATAGGAAATTCAAAAATTCTTGTAAAATATAATATTGAAAATAAATATACTAATGATGAAGAAAAACTTGCTAAACAACGGTAATAGTATAATATATGTTGCTAACAAAAAAGAAATATTAGCTCTTATAGGAGTAAATGATATGATAAGAGAAAATGCTCAAACTGTAATAGAAGAGCTAAATAAAAATGAAATCGAAACGATAATGCTAACAGGTGATAATAAAGAAACAGCAAGTCAAATTGCAAAAAAATTAAAAATTACAAATGTAATTGCAAATGTAACACCACAAGAAAAAGCAAATGTAGTAAAAAGTTTAAAAAAAGAAAATAAGTTTGTAATGATGTGTGGAGACGGAATAAATGATAGTCCAGCACTTGCAAATGCTGATATTGGTGTAAGTATAAATAGCGGAACAGATATTGCTATGGATTCATCAGATGTTATTTTAACAAAAAATAATTTATATAGTATTACAAATTTAATTTATATTAGTAAAAAAACTATAAGAAATATAAAACAAAATTTATTTTGGGCATTTTTTTATAATACATTAATGATACCTATTGCAATGGGAGTTTTTCATCCTTTTGGAATTTCGATAAATCCTATGATAGCAAGTTTTGCAATGATGTTTAGCAGTTTTTCAGTTATATTAAATTCTTTGAGATTAAAAAGAAATAGAAAAATAAAATATTACAATTCACAGAAATAAAAATCAGCACATTTTGGGATATAATAATCTTAGATTGACAGCTTTGCGTGAATAGTAGTAACATAATTTTAGAGGCATTTTTGAAAATGCCTCTAAAATTATGTTATTGACAAATTCAATACCTAGTGTTACAATGTACAAAAAATACATAGTATAACAATGTATAAAGGAGGAATTAACTTGAAAGTAAGTAGGGAACTGTTAAAGGGAAGTACAGATATGATAGTCTTAAGTCTACTGGAAAAAGAAAATATGTATGGCTATCAAATGATTAAAGAACTAAGTAGAAAATCTCAAAATATTTTTGAATTTCAAGAAGGAACATTATATCCAATATTACATGGATTGGAAGAAAAAAACTATATTTCTTCATATTGGGATAATACTGGAACTAAGAAGAGAAAATATTATACTATAACAAAAGAAGGAAAAAAGCATTTAAAAGAAAAAAAGGAAGAGTGGAATTTATTCAGTTGTGGAATAAAGCAAGTGTTAGGAGGTGTTTTGTTTGAATATTAAAAATTTTTTAGATATTGTATGCAAAGAAATAAAATATAATCCTGTAAAGAAACCAATTAGTGAAGAACTAGAAACACATTTGCAGGAAATTAAAGAAGATTATATAAATAATGAAAAAATAACAAATCAAGAAGCGGAAGAAAAAGCTGTAAAACAAATGGGAAAGCCTAAAGAAATTGGAAAAAAGCTTAATAAAATACATAAGCCCAAATTAGATTGGAAATTATTAAGTTTATTATGCATTCTTTCAGTATATGGGCTACTTATTTCATTTTGTAAAATAGAACCAGGAGATAATTCATTAATTGGAAAAACTATTTTTGAAATGATAATTGGATTAGTATTAGGAAGTATAATTTATTTTTATGATTATAGAAAAATAAAAAAATACTCAAACTTAATTTATATTATTGCAATATGTATAATAATAGTTACTCTTTTTTTTGGAATACCAATTAATGGAAAGAAAAGTCATTTATATATTGGGGGAATTATAACATCTATTAATGCATGCACAATAGCAGTTCCATTATTTATAATAGCCTTTACAGGATTTCTAACAAATTATAATCCAGATAACACAAAGAAGTTTAATTTTGAAATATTTGGAGTAAATATAACAATAAATAAAGATTTATTAAAAATAATTATATGTAGTTTGTTTTCTTTAATTGTATTTACGGCTATACCTTCATATATTGATGCTTTTTTATTAGCAATAGTCTATATAACTGTTTCAACAATATACATTATAAAAACAAGTAAAAATAGGAAAAAAATATTATTTATAATGTATGGAAGTATAATAAGCTTATCAATTTTACTAATGTTTGTAACTCAGACAGGGATATTTAGAATGCAAAGATTAGTTTTATCTTTTAATCCAGAACTAGATCCACAAGGTTCAGGATATACAGGAATGCTACAAAAAGAAATACTAGAAAATTCTAAACTTATAGGAGAAGCAGATACTAACATTATTACAACAGATGATTATATAATATCTAAAGAAAGTAATTTTACTTTTATATATTTAGTTGGCAAAATAGGAATTATTGGAGCTTCAATATTGGTTTTAGTAATAATTTTTACATCAATAAAACTTATAATAAATGCAAAAATAATTAAAAATATGTATGGAAAAATTCTAATAATAGGTCTTAGTTCATTATATATACTTCAATCAGTTTGGAATATTTTAATGAATATAAATTTAGGAATACAACAAAATATAAATTTGCCTTTTGTTAGCAGTGGGGGACAATTTTTTGTTATTAATTGTTTATGTATGGCTTTAATTTTATCTGTATACAGAAGAAAAGATATAAATTTAGATGAAAATTATGAGTGTGAATTTGAAAAATATAATTATACAAAGAAATATAGATAAAAAATTTAATAACAAGGTGATTTATATGAAAACAGGATTATTGTTAGAAGGCGGAGGAATGAGAGGACTATATACGGCAGGGGTACTTGATGTGTTAATGGAAAACAGCATAAAAATAGATACAATTATTGGAGTATCAGCAGGTGCTTTATTCGGAATGAATTATAAATCAAAGCAAAAAGGTAGGGTTTTAAGGTATAATAAAAAATTTGTAGAAACAATAAATAATAGATATATAAGATATAATGAACAACTAAACAAAATATTAGATTTAGAAAAAAATAAAAAAATATTCGTAATTAGACCTTCCAAATTAATAAAAATAGGAAGAGTAGAAAAAGATTGTAATAAAATTCAAAAAATGTATGATTTAGGTAATGAGGATAGTACTAATTTATTAGAACAGTTAAAAGAATATTTAAAATAGGAGAAAATTAAATGATATATAAGACATTTTATAAATCTCCTGTGGGAGAAATATTAATAGTAAGTAAAGATAACAAATTAATAGGATTATGGTTAGAAGGACAAAAATATTATTTAGCAAATTTAAAAGAAGAAATTAAAGAAAAAGATGATGAAGAAATTTTGGTAAAAGTTAAAAATTGGCTAGATAAATATTTCAATGGAGAAAAACCAAAAATTTCAGAATTAGATTTAGCACCTATTGGAAGTAATTTTGCTAAAAATGTATGGAAACAGTTATGTAAGATACCATATGGAGAACTTACAACTTATGGAGAAATAGCAAGAAAAATTGCAAAAAAAATGAACAAAAATACAATGTCAGCACAAGCTGTAGGTGGAGCAGTTGGACATAATCCTATCTCTATTATAATTCCTTGCCATAGAGTAGTAGGAACAAATGGAAATTTAACAGGTTATGCTGGTGGAATAGATAAAAAGATAATGTTATTAGAACATGAAAAAGTAGACATGACTAAGTTGTATATACCTAAAAATAGTACAGCTTTATTTTAATAAATAGATAAAATTCAAACTCTATATATTGCAATATTTGATCCTGATGTGGTAATTTTTAAATATATGCTATTCTATTGACTGAGTAATAAAAAATTATATGTTTAAAAGTTTTGCTATCGACAAGTTTACTTTGCAAATGTATAATAAAAATAACAAGTAAACTTGGCGCAGTAAAATATGAATAAAGATTTCGATGCACACATGTGCAAAATCGCTTTGCGATTATTGCACGAATATAAGTAGCTTAACCTTGTTGCTCTGGAAATTTCTGCGAAATTTCCTACGCAATAAGAAGAGGGAGGAGAAAGTGATGATTAAAGTAGAGCATATAACAAAGAAATTTGTTAGAAACAAAAACAAAAAAGAAAAAGAAGTTTTTTTAGCAGACAATGACATCGCATTTGAAGCAAATGACGGAGAAATTATTGGAATACTTGGACCAAATGGAGCAGGAAAAACAACCCTACTTAGAATGATAGCAGGAATATTAGAACCAACAGAGGGAAAAATTACTTTTGATGGAAAAAATTATAAAGATAATGAAATTGAAATTAAGCAAAATATTGCTTATCTATCAGGAAATACAAAAATATATGATACATTATCAACTTATGAATTATTAAAAATGTGTTGTGATATATATGGAGTGGATAAGGAAAATAGCGAAAAGAGAATAAAAGAAATTACGAAAGTATTAGGAATGGAACAATTTTTGTATAACAAAATTGCAAACCTATCAACAGGTCAAACTCAAAAAGTAAATTTAGCAAGATGTTTAGTTCATAATCCAAAATATTATATTTTAGATGAGGCAACAACAGGATTAGATATTATATCTAGTCAAATTATATTAAACTTCATAAAAGAAGAAAGAGAAAAAGGAAAAACAATACTATACTCTACTCATTACATGGAAGAAGCAGAAAACATATGTAATAGGGTAATTATGATAAATAAAGGAAAAATTATTAAAGCTGGAACACCAGAAGAAATTAAGAAAGATACCAATACAACAAATTTAAGAGATGCGTTCTTTGCAATGATTGGAGGTGTTTCAGATGAAGAATAATTTATGGAATATATTAAAAAAGGAGCTTCGAGAATTATTTAGAGATAAAAAGTCTTTAGCTATGATGCTTGTTATACCAATATTTATACCACTTTTAGTTATTGGAATGTCAGCTTTGTTTGAATCACAAGTTAGCAAAAATATAAGTGAATATAATAAAATAGGATTTACTTATGAGATGTCAGACATAGAAAAGAGCATGGCAGAAGAAATGGACATTGAAATTATAAATGGAAATGAAGAAGAATTAAAACAGAAGTATGATGAAGGCGAAATTGATCTATATATTACAAAACAAGATAATAAATATGTTATAAATACAGACAGTTCAGATAATAGTACATTTGCAAGTAGTTTAATGGAAACATATTTTAATACATATAAGCAATATTTACAACAAAACTATTTGCAAGAAAATAATATAAATCCAGATGGAGTATTAAACATTATTACAGTTGAAGAAAATGTAATTGAACAAGATAACTATTTTGCAAACTACATTAAAAACTATGCTTTCTTGTTTATAATGATGGCAATAACAGTATCTGCTACATATCCAGCAACTGATACAACAGCAGGTGAAAGAGAAAGAGGAACATTAGAAACATTACTTACATTTCCAATAAAGAGCAAAGATATTATTGTAGGAAAATTTTTAGGAGTTACAGTATCATCGATTATTACTGGAAGCATCAGCTTACTATTGGCAATCGTATCTTTGGTGGTTACAAAAAATATGTTTTCAATATATGAAGGAATAGATGTAATGTTTTCACCAATTACAATAGTATTTGCAGTAATAGTAATTATTGCATACTCATTCTTTATAAGTGGTCTATGTATTGCTATTGCAAGTACATCTAAAACATTTAAAGAAGCACAAAGTGCATTAACACCTCTAACATTTATATCTTTCTTTCCAGGGATGATTGCATTTATGATGGGAATAACTTCAACACCAATACTTTCAATAGTACCATTCTTAAACTTTACATTGATTTTTACAGATATAAATAATGGAACAATAGATTTATTAAATATTGGATTAATGGCTATATCTACAATAGTTTATATAAGTTTAGTATTGGCATATATTATAAAACAATATAAATCAGAAAAAGTATTATTTGCAAAATAAAATTTTAAAATATTCTATATTTAGTAATAAGTATAGAATATTTTTGCTTTTTATGGTATTATGTTGGCAACTAATTAGTAAAAGAAGAGAAGAATAATATTGTTAATGAAATATTATGTGCTTTTTATTTTAAAGAAAATACAATCCTTTTCAGAGGCTAGCATTTGTATAGGCTGGATGGATTTAGTTTTAGCTTGGGAAGATGAAGAACAAAAAGGAATACAATAAACATAACTTGCAACATAGTTGAAGTGGAATGATCTAGGTTGGTTATATCAAAGTTTTATGACAAGTACAATAATTATTCCTTAAATGAATTAATGAATACCTTTAATCAAAAAGTGGAAAAAGAATAACAAATAGTAATTGTAGGGAGGATAAATGAAAATTAGAAATAATGCAAGAAACGGAGTATTAATTAGTATAGTTATATTAGTTGTTGCTTTAACAATACTTCTAATAGTGAATAGCATTCCAAATGTAGATATAAACACATTGACTGAAACAAATAAATTGAAATATAATTTAGGTATTAACAAAGGAGATACTCCTATATGGAAAATAGTATGCTATATTATAGTATGTATACTGTTAGTTATTTCCATTATTGTTAATTTTGTAATGTGCCGTTGTCATTGTTGTGGAAGGCATATTCATCATATGGATATATTTACAAAGTATTGTCCCTATTGTTCGAAAAGTCTAGATACAACAGAATAATATAATAAAAATATTATAGTTTGTTTAGTTATAAGATTTATTAAAAACATAGGAAACAAGCATTATTTGTACAAATATAAGGCAAAATAGTTGACATTGAGGGGTACTGGATGCTACATTATTTTTTTATTTTTAAAAATATAAAAAATGATAAAATGCTTTAATATAAAGAGATTGATGAGCTTTAATAAAATGTACACTAATAAAAATAGAGGTTTAACTTCTCATAGTAAAACAAAAAATAAGTAAAATTGAAACAAGTTAATTGATAATATAAAAATGTAAAGTTATTCAAAACTATATGATATGGTGTAAAAATTCACTATGTATCTAAAGAAAAGTTAAATATAGGTAAAATTACTATAACAAGTCCATATGGTAATCCTA
>CALXAU010000016.1 GCA_944386355.1 uncultured Clostridia bacterium | reverse complement strand
AAAATTGGACGTTAGCGAAATCAAAGATTTCGACGTCCACATGCACAAAATTGCTTTGCAATTATTGTGCGTATTAATGTAATAAGAAGTGAAAAACCATGAACTAGTAACTATAAAAAGTAAATGGTATCCTATAACTAAATTATTTATAGGACACCATAACTAATATGTAAGTTGATTCAATCGCATTCGCTAAAGCTCATTTGATTGCTTACGCAGTTTTCTTTAAATGATTTTAATCTTAGGTTAACAGCATTAACTAAACAGTACTTATAAATTACTAAAAACAATTAAATTTATTCTTTATTTGTAATCTCTTCTAATTTTAATAATTCATTCCATCTTCTATCAACTTCTTCTTGGAAAGCTTCGATCATCCACTCATTACCTTCTTTAAACATATGTTTAAAACGTTTTTGAGGTTTTAAAAATTCTTCTATAGGTAATTTCTTTGCTGGTTTGTAAGTAATTTTATATTTTCCGTCTACAATTTCATATAAAGGCCAATAACAAGTTTCCACAGCTAATTTATTTATTTGCATTAGCATATCAGTAGGGTAGCCCCAACCTCTAGGACAAGGAGCTAAAACATTTAAGAAAGTTGGACCTTTTGTATAAATTGCTTTTTCTGATTTTTCATACAAATCTTTAAAATTATTAACAGCAATAGATTGTGCAACATAAGGAAGATGATGTCCAGCCATTATTTGTGTTAAATCTTTTCTAGATTGCATTTTTCCAGGAATAACTTTTCCTGCTGGAGAAGTAGTAGTATCTGCAAATTTTGGAGTAGCTGATGATCTTTGAATACCAGTATTCATATATGCTCCATTATCATAACATACATAAAGCATATCATGACCTCTTTCCATAGCTCCAGATAAGCTTTGAATACCAATATCGTAAGTTCCTCCATCACCACCAAAAGCAATAAATTTTGTATGTTCATCTTCTGGTAATTTACCTTGTTTTTTCATTGCATTATATGCAGCTTCTGCACCAGATAAAGTTGCAGCAGCACATTCAAAAGCAGTGTGAATATATGAATCAGTCCAAGCTGTATATGGATATATAAAAGTAGAAACTTCCATACAACCTGTAGCATTACTAATTACAGCATGATCTTCTTCTTTTAACGCTCTTAAAATCATTCTTGCAACAGGAGGAGCTCCACATCCAGCACACATTCTATGACCTTCTGTAAAACGAGAAGGTTTTTTTGCAACAACTTCTTTCAAATTATATGCCATTTAATTTTCCTCCTTTCTTAAACCTAAATAACGATAAGGATTATCAATGTTTCCAGTTTCAACTATTTTTTGTAAATCTGAATAAACACTTTCAATATCTGTTGATTTTGTATCTCTACCACCAATACCATAGATATAATTAACCATAGGAACATGGATATTTTGTGTATACATGGCTGATGTAATGTCTTCAAATAAAGCACCACCAGCATTATTTAAAGGATCTGCTCTATCAAGAATAGCAACAGCCTTTAACTTAGAAAGTGCATTTGCTATTTCAATTGTAGGGAATGGTCTAAATACACGTATTTTTAATAATCCTGCTTTTATTCCATTTTCTCTTAATTTATCAACTACAAATTTTGTTGTTCCTGCTGTTGAATTCATACAAACAATAGCTATTTCAGCATCTTCTAATTTATATTCTTCAAAAAGACCGTATTTTCTACCTGCCATTTTTTCAAAATCTTTTGAAACCTCTAAAATAACATTCTTAGCATTTCTCATTGCTTGGGCTTGTGCTGCTTTATGTTCAAACAAATAAGATTGTAAGTCTAAAGGTCCTATAGCTATGGGCTCTTCTTTATTTAACAAATAATGATTTGGTTTATATGTTCCAACAAATTCTTTTACTTTTTCATCTTCTTCAAGTTCAATATTTTCTATAGAATGTGAAGTAATAAATCCGTCTTGACATACCATAATAGGTAATAAAACGTCTTTATGCTCTGCAATTCTATTAGCCATAAGTAGATTATCATAAGCTTCTTGATTATTTTCAGAAAATAACATAATCCAACCAGAATCTCTTACACCCATTGCATCAGAATGATCACAATGAATATTTAATGGACCAGAAACAGCACGATTTACTAAAGATAGAACAATTGGTAATCTTAAACTTGATGCAATATAAATCATTTCCCACATTAAAGACAAACCATTTGCAGATGTTGCTGTCATTGCTCTTGCACCTGCTGCTTCTGCACCTATACAAGCACTCATAGCACTGTGCTCACTCTCTACAGCTACAAATTCTGTATCTACTGAACCATTAGCAACAAATGTAGAAAAATATTGAGGTATTTCAGTAGAAGGAGTGATAGGGAATGCAGCGACAACATCAGGGTTAATTTGTTTCATAGCAGTTGCTACTGCTTCATTTCCACTTAATCTTTCTCTAATACTCATTCACAAACACCTTCTTCCTTCATAGCAATAGCACCAAATGGGCATACTTTAGCACATACGCCACATCCTTTGCAATAATCATAATTAAAATCTTTTCTTTTTAAATCATCTTTTCCAACTGGAATAGCATTTTCAGGGCATACTGGAAAACATAGACCACATTGTTTGCATTTGTCTGATAAAAATACAGGTTTTACACTTCTCCAATCACCTGTTTTAAAATTTCTTGCATTTCCAGCCTCATAAATATCGCCACCTATTGTAAGCTTTTCCATAGGAGTTGAAGTATTAATATTTGACATTTTTATATCCTTTCCTAAAATAATAAATAAAATTTATTACTTTATACTATTTCTTACTATTATTTTATTGAATTAAACCTTTTTAACTTCTTTTAAAGCAAGTTCTAAAGCTTTCATATTTCCTTCAATAACTTCAGGTTTTTTTGCAAATTTATGTTTAAAAGATCCTTTCATATCATTTAATAATTCTTCATCTGACATAATATTAGCAACTTTTACAATTGCAGCAAGCATTGGAGTATTAGGAAAATATTTACCTAAAGTTTCCATAGATACTTTTCTTGCATCTATTGTATAAATATTACCACTATATCCTTTTAAGACAGTTTTTAAATAATCAGCAGATTTTGTAGTATTTATTACAATAGCGCCTGTAGTTTTTAACCCCGCTGTTACATCAACACTCTCTAAAAGTGTATCGTCTACGACAACTACATAATCTGGCTCATAAATGTTTGTGTGAATGGTAATAGGTTTTTTGCTTATTCTGTTATATGCTGTTATTGGAGCTCCCATTCTTTCAGGTCCATATTCTGGAAATCCTTGAATATAGTTTCCTGTATTAAATGCTGCATCAGCAAGTAATAAAGAAGCTGTTTTTGCACCTTGGCCTCCTCTACCATGCCATCTAATTTCTATTAGATCATTCATGAATTTTGCCTCCTTTAAAAATTTTGTTATATAAATACATCGTTAGTATATGACTAAATAGGTATATTGTCAAGTTTAGAATTTTTAATTAGTCCTAGTTATTTTTTCTTTTTCTTATCCTTTTTGGCTTTCTTATTCTTTAAAGAAGCTTTAGGAACAATTATATTTTTTGGCTTTTCTGTTTCAGATTTTGGTTTTTCTGCTTCTATATGTGTATATACAGGAGAGATATTTAAATCAGATCCGTTTCCAGAAACTACTTCAAATTTATTTTCTTTTTCATCCATAAAACTCACCTCTTTATAAATTTAAGCAAATATTATCATATAAATTTTAAAAGTGCAATAAAATTTATGGTAAAAAATATATAAAAATTTTAGTATTGATATAATTTAAATCAATACTTTTTTCTATCTTAGCAAATGATATATGTATATATTTTAGAGTATATTGTGGGGAGATTTCTAAAAAATGTTTGAATGTTTGAAATTTAACTTTTACTTTAAATAAAATCCTGAAAATATTGACATATAAGTCAAAACATGTAATAATATTAAAAGATTTTAAGCAAGAAAGAAGAGTAAATAAAATGAATTTTGAAAAAATCAAAGCAACAATAGAAGCTATTTTATTTGCAACTGGAAAAATCATTTCTAAAAAGGAATTTATTCTAAATTTAGAAATTTCAGAAGACGATTTAGAAAAAGTAATCCAGGAAATGAAAAGAGACTACCAAAATGAAAATAGAGGAATAGAACTAATTTCAATAGATGACGGATACCAGCTTTGTACAAAAAAAGAATTTTATGAAAATATATACCCTATTATAGATAAAAGAAGTAAACCAAATTTATCAAATGCAGCACTTGAAACATTAGCAATAATAGCATATAACCCTAGAGTTACAAGAGCAGAAATTGAACAGATTAGAGGAGTAAGTGCAGACGGATGTATATATAAACTTTTGGAATATGGATTAATAGAAGAAGCTGGAAAGACTGATTTACCAGGAAAACCAATGTCATATAAAACTTCAAGTGAATTTTTAAGAATGTTTGGTTATTCATCATTAAATGATTTACCAGAATTGCCAAGATATAAGTTAGATGAAAATAGACAAATTGTAATAGATGATATATTAGAAGGAAGGAGTCTAATGCCCGAAAGGGTTATAGATGAAGCTATAGAAAAACAAAATTAAAGAAGGTAGGAGGAATTTATATGAGTGGAAAAGAAAATAATTTTGTAAAAGATATTACAAATATTGATGAAGATTTTGCAAAATGGTATACAGACATAGTAATAAAGGCAGAACTTGCAGACTATACAGATACTAAAGGTTGTATTGCGATAAAACCATATGGATATGCAATATGGGAAAATATTCAAAATTACACAGATAAAAAATTTAAAGAAGTTGGAGTAAAAAATGCATATTTTCCAGTTTTAATTCCAGAAAGTTTATTAGAAAAAGAAAAAGAACATGTTGAAGGATTTGCACCAGAAGTTGCATGGGTTACAGAAGCAGGAGGGCAAAAATTAGAAGAAAAATTATGTATAAGACCAACATCTGAAACTATTATATGTACAATGTATTCAAAATGGTTAAATTCATGGAGAGATTTACCTTTTGTATATAACCAATGGTGTAATGTTTTAAGGTGGGAAAAAGAAACAAGACCTTTTCTACGTTCAAGAGAATTTTTATGGCAAGAAGGGCATACAATACATGAAACAGAAGAAGAAGCAAAAAGAAGAACAATGCAAATGTTAGATATATATGCAGATGTTATAGAAAATTTATTAGCAATTCCTGTAATTAAAGGATTAAAAACAGAAAGTGAAAAATTTGCAGGAGCTGAAGAGACATATACAGTAGAAACTATGATGCATGACGGAAGAGCATTGCAAGCAGGAACATCACATTATTTTGCACAAAATTTTACTATTCCATTTGAAATAAAATATCAAAACAGAGAAGGAAAAGAAGATTATCCATATCAAACTTCTTGGGGAATAAGTACAAGATTAATTGGTGGAATTATTATGGCACATGGAGATAATAGAGGACTAAAACTTCCACCAAAAGTAGCACCAATTCAAACTGTTATTATTCCAATAGCTATGCACAAAGAAGGTGTAAAAGAAAAAGCATTAGAAATATTCAATATTTTAAATAAAAAATATAGAATGGAAATAGATTTAAGAGAACAATATTCTCCAGGATATAAATTTAATGATTGGGAGATGAGAGGTGTACCAGTAAGAATAGAAATAGGTCCAAAAGATATTGAACAAGGAAAAATAGTTTTAGTAAGAAGAGATACATCAGAAAAAATAGATGTAAAAATAGAAGAAATTGAAGAAAAATTGCATTCTGTTTTAGATAAAATACAAGAAAATATGTATAATATTTGTAAAGAAAGAATGATACAAAAAACTACTATTGCACATAATATGCAAGAATTTGAAGAAAATTTAAAAGAAAATCAAGGATTTATTAAAGCAATGTGGTGTGGAAGCGAAAAATGTGAAGAAAAAATTCATGAAAAAACAGGAGCAAAATCAAGATGTATTCCTTTCAAAGAGGAGAATATAGATAATAAGTGTGTATTCTGTGGAAAATATGCTGATAAAATGGTTATATGGGGAAGACAATATTAATTGTTTCTATAGGAGATTTTTAAAATAATTGTGTACAACAATTGCTGTTATAAGAAACCAGTTGATTTTTTCTATAACAAAAAAGATGTCTTATAATTAAAATTTGATTATAAGACATCTTTTAAATTCTCTTTTGAAAATAAAATATTTAACACTTATTTTCACTTTAGGACAAAGTAACTTAAAATTCACAATTTTTTGGAGTTCTAGGGAAAGGAATAACATCACGGATATTTTGCATACCTGTTAAATACATCATAGCTCTTTCAAAACCTAAACCGAAACCTGCGTGATTAACGCTACCATATTTTCTAAGATCTAAATACCAATTATATTCATCTAAAGGCATATTTAATTCTTTCATACGAGTAACTAATTTTTCATAATTTTCTTCTCTTTGACTTCCACCAATGATTTCTCCAATTCCAGGAACTAAAAGATCAGCTGCAGCAACTGTTTTTCCATCTGGATTTTGTTTCATATAAAAAGCTTTAATATCTTTTGGATAATCTGTTACAAAAACAGGTTTTTTAAATATTTTTTCACATAAATATCTTTCGTGTTCAGTTTGTAGATCAACACCCCAAGAAACTTTATATTCAAAACTATCATTATATTTTTCTAATTCTTTTATGGCATCAGAATATGAAATTCTAACAAAAGCTGAATTAATAACATTATTTAATCTTTCTAATAAAGTTTTATCAATAAAACTATTAAAAAATTCCATTTCTTCAGGACAATTCTCTATAACATAAGAGAAAATATATTTTATCATATCTTCTGCTAAATTCATATCATCTTCTAAATCAGCAAAACAAATTTCTGGTTCTATCATCCAAAATTCAGCAGCATGTTTAACAGTATTAGAATTTTCAGCTCTAAATGTAGGTCCAAAAGTATATATATCGCGAAAAGCTGTTGCAAATGTTTCTCCATTCAATTGTCCACTAACAGTAAGATGAGCAGGCTTTCCGAAAAAATCCTCAGAGAAATCAACTTGTCCTTTTTCTGTTTTTGGAAGATTTTCCAAAGAAAAAGAATTTACATTAAACATTTCTCCAGCACCTTCTGCATCACTAGAGGTAATTATAGGCGTGTGAACATAAACAAAACCTCTCTCTTGGAAAAATTTATGAATAGCATAGCTTAAAACACTTCTTACACGGAAAACCGCATAGAAAGTATTAGTTCTTGGACGAAGATGTGCAATAGTTCTTAGATATTCAAAAGAATGTCTTTTCTTTTGCAAAGGATATTCTTGTGGACATAAATTAAGAATATCAATAGATTTTGCTTGAATTTCAAAAGGTTGTTTCGCTCCTTTTGTTATAACAAGAGTACCAGTTACTTTTATAGAAGAACTTATAGTAAGTTTTTTTATAGTTTCAAAATTTTCTAGAGTATCTGTAAAAACAATTTGTATATTTTTAAAAAAAGAACCGTCATTTAACTCTATAAATCCAAAAGTCTTAGAATCTCTAACAGTTCTAATCCAACCTTCTAAAGTAATATCTTTATTTTCATAATTAGCTGAATTTTTAAATATTTCTTTTATTTTTAATGTTTCCATTTTGAAAAACCTCCTTTAAGATTATAAATTGAATTATACTTTATTATTGTCTAAAATGCAAGTTTTGTAGATTAGCAAATAATATATAAATATATCATTTGCCATCTATAAAAGTTTACAGCTATGAATTGTAACTGTGTAAATTTTTAAATAGGATAGAATTGTATTTTTAAGATTGATTTTTTTCTAAATTTAATGTATTATATGAAAAATAGAGATGATTTTTTATTGCATGTGAATTTTGACTTTATATTAAATAGTTTTAAAAAGTAAATATATTATAAAAAAACTAGTAATTAATATTTTAGTATTAAAAATTGACATAAATATACTAAGCGATGGAAAATTATAATTTAGTATAAAATACAGGGAGGATAAAAAGTGAAAAAGAAAATTTTAATAGCAGTTGGAATTATATTAATAGCAATAGTAGTAATTATAGCAACAGTTGTAATTTCAGACTTTAAACAAGAAGAAAACTTAAAAAATGAATTAGAGGAAATAAGTAAACTTGTAAATTTTGAGAATATAAATATGGACGAAATAAATGAAAAATTGGATAGAACTGTAACAAAGGGAAATTATGAAATAATAGAAAAAGCAGGTAAACAATATTTATCAGATAGCTTTCAAAATAGTATTGAAATTGCAGAAATATTGAATGATGAAAAAATTACAAAACTTTTAAGTGCAGAAAATTATAAAGCTGACGGACCTGAATTTACAGAAACACAAGAATATATTACTGAAACTAAAAATAAGTTAGAAAGCTGTAAAACCAAATATAAAGATTACTTAACAGAAGAAAAAATAATGTCATATGTTGCAGATAAAAATTTAGATAGTTACTATATTGATTTTTATAAAAATGAAATAATAGGAGATTTAGAAGAAGAAAGAAAAGATAATACAGTAGAGACTTCTATTAATGAATTAGTTAATTATTTAGAAAAAACAGAAGAAATAATAAAATTTCTAAAAGAAAACAAAGATTTTTGGGTAATACAAAATGATAATATTGTATTTAGTAAAGATATATCTGAAAACAAATATAATGAATTAATATCAAATTTATATGAAAGCGAATAGAATTATATAATTTATTAAAGAACATTTACAATTAATGAAAAGATAAGTGCAAACTGAGAATTTTAACAGCTAGTAATATGAGTATATTAATAGTTAATATAATTACTTAATTTTTAGATTATTTTTAGTTTAAACAATTATCTAGTAGTAGTAGCTGAGTATAAAATAAAAATAAAAAAATTTTATAAAAAAATAATATTATAATATATAATCAAAAATATAAAAAATAAAAAGAGGAAATTATGAAAGATACAAAAAAGAAAAACTTAATAATACCAATATTAATAATACTTATAATAATAGCGATTATAGGAACAATAGTGTTTATTGTAACAGCAAATAAGCCAGAAAAAACTGTAGAAGAATTTTTTACAAGATTAAAAGAGGGAAATATAGAAGAAGCAAAAAAATATATTGATAATTATAACGATTTATTTGAAGAAGAGCAAGAAGAACAAGAAAATACAGAAGAAGATTTTGCTGATGTTCTAAATAATGAAGAAAACCAAAAGTTATTATTTACAGACATACAAACTAATATAAAAGAAGTAAAAAAAGAGGGAAATACAGCTAAAATACAAGTTGAATTAACAACAAAAAACTTTAAAACTATTATGACAAACTATATAAATAAAATCATTCAATTGTCAATGAGTACAGTTGTTGGTGGAGAAAATTTAACACAAGAAGAAATAAATAATGCAATAAAAGATTATTTTATAGAAGAATTAAAAAATGAATCGATTGATAAAGTAACAACAACTCAAGAAATAACTTTAAATAAAAAAGAAGGAAAATGGATTATAGAAGCAAATGATAATTTAAGAACACTTATTTATCCAGGTTTAGAAGAAGCTTTTCAAGAAATAACAAATCAATTAAGTTAATAAAAGAATATTTAGACATTTTCTAGTAAAGTGAATAAGTTTTAGTACCTTTAATTTACACTATCAATTTTATTTGTAAAAAACATGTTACGAATTACAAAATTCAAAACATGTTTTTTTGTTCTGTTATAGGAAAAATCAAATATTTTCTTTTGAAAATAAAATATTTAATATTTATTTTCACTTTGTATTGCGAAACTAAAAAGTTTCATATTGTTTCCTATAACAGAAATATTAATATATCAACAATTATTAATATCAAACTATATGTTATTAAAACTAGTAATAAAGTAACAACAAATTAACTATAATTAGGAAAAATATATTTACAAAAAAGTAAGAATAATATATACTGATAGAAATAAAAAGCAATTTGTTATAAAAGCTATTAAATAAAAAAATTAAAAGAAAAGGGGATAAAAATGGGATTTTTAAAAGAAAATATAATTTCAATCTTATTAATAATATTAATCATAGCAGTACTAGGAGTATTAGGAATATTTCTGTATAAAACAGTAGTAGATAATAGTAAATCTACTTCAGAAACAGAACAAAATTTATCAAACGAAGAAAGTCTTATAAGTGATGCAAACGTAATTAATATTTTAGAAGAAAAAGAAGACAATACTGTAAATAATGTAATTAATACACAAAAAAATTTGTCAGAAGTTGATCCAAGATTAATTGAAATAGCAAATATTTTTAATAATAGTAAATTAACGCAGGAAATGAAATCAATGGGATATACAATGAATGCAACAGTAATAGGAAACAGAATAACTGTTTCAACTAGTGGTGATGGACTAACTTTTAATACAGATTTTTGGCTTAATAACAATATTTTATCAGCAGATATAACTGTAAAGAATATTTCATCTACTATAAATCTAATGTTGGGATTATTAGTTATAGATAGTGTAGGACAAATGAAAGGATATTCTGAAAACACTCTTATTAGTGCTTTTGAAAATAAAGAATTTACTAATTATACAATTGAAAATGAAGGTTTAGAACTTAAACAATTAGATAATGGACAAGGTATAAGCATGAAAATTGATTTAAATAGTAACTTTCCATTTTTATAAATAACAATATTGTACATAAAAGTTGCAAAGCAATTATTGCACACAATTTTACTTGCGTAAAATTGGCGCGCAAACAAAGACTCGACAGGTATTAAAAAAAGGACAAAGGATCTTATAATGTCGCTTTTGTTCCTACAACAGTTACAACTATAATATTTCTTACTAAAATTTAATAAAAAGTCAAAAGTTAAAACTATTTATAAAATAACTCAGATTTTTTCTTATTCATATATATTTTGCAAATATTGCAATCTGTGCATAATTCAGTTTTATTTTCAAAAATCAAACTAACAGTTTTAATAAATTCATCCGGATTGCAATTAATAAGATGTATAAAAATTTTCTTAGGAACTATATTAAGTAAAGTATTTAAAGCAATATCATTCTCAGAAAAACTTATATCAGAAAGATATTTTGCATTCAACAAATCAGAAGAAGCTGAAATTATATTTTTATCCTTATCTAAAATAATAGAATGATCTTTAAAATACACAAGATGAACAAACTCGCAAGTTGCTCTTTGGGAATTTATATATAACTTTAAAAGTGAGATAAATTCTAAATACTCTTTTTCAACTACGAAAGAATTAACTGCTTCATCAACAATTTCCTCTAAAATCGAAAAATATTCAGGTATTCTAAAATTAATAAAACCTTCTAAAACTATAGATTTATTTTCAGATAAATACTCAAAAAATGAATGATGAAGTGATAAATATTTTTTATTAAAGAAGGCATTATTATCTTCTGAAATAATATCAAAACAAATATCAAAAATACTTTTTCTTTCAAATTTATCAAAATAGAAATATTCATGAGAAATTATACGTTTATAAAAAATTTCTTCAAGTTCATCAATTACTAAAAAAGAAAGTATAGAACTTACTTGTGAAATAAAACTTGAATTATCTTCACCTTTATAATGAATAACAACATTTTCATAGTGTTTAAATTTGCAAAAACGAAAAAGTACTTTATCAATAGAAGTATTTTTTAGTTCATTTAGTAGATAATTAATACATTTAGAATTATTTGTTTTGATACAAATGGATTTCATGGTAAAATTCCCCTTTCTCTTTATATATTATCTACTAAATGTTAAAAACTTATACAATATTATATGAAAAAAGGAAATTAAAGGTTACTTTTCCTATATAATATTAAATGAGGCAGGAAATTTTAAAGATTTTCTGCCTCATTTAAGGTAAGAACACATAAAGAAAAAGAATCACCTAGTTTTTTACTTGTTTTCACATTGAATATATATTTAAAAGTATGATTGCATAACTAAGAATATATGCGATAATCGATATCAGGAAAAACACAATCTTTTTTAGAAATATCATTTAAAAAGTCTTCATCTATATTATCATCTTTAATTTGATAATATAATTTTGTAAATCTTCCAATATGATCTTTAATTCTTTTTTTTGCATAATCGACCATAGTTCCATTAGTAATAATAAATAACCAATCACTACTTTGAGCCAATAACAATTCTCTAGCACACTGATTTAAAGCCTTTTTTTGCAATCCTGTAGAATTAGGATAAAGATAAGCAAGTTCACACATTCTATCTCCTGCAACATGAAGATGTCTATGTACATAATCATTAGTTGGATTTAACCATACTTCACTGTAGCCATTTGCACCCCAACTAGAACGACAAGGAGAAGAAACTTGAATTTCAGGATATTTGTCTATATATTCGGAAGGAGTAATAAGCTCAAAATTACAATCATCATAATATATTTTTTTAAATAAAATATATAACCAATAAGGACCTTCATACCACCAATGCCCATATAATTCAGCATCATAAGGACACAAAATAATAGGAGGTTTGTCCATATAATTTGTAGCATTTTCAATTTGTGCAACTCTTGAATCTAAAAAATGTCCAGCTTGTTTTTCAGCAGAATCTTTTGCCCATTGAATATTGTAATAATCTTTAAAATCTGTTTTTCCAGTAATTCTATAATATTTAATTCCTGTATGTACACGAACACCGTTATGAGCAATATAAGGTTTTATATAATCATAATCCGCATCATATCCAATATCTCTGTAAAACTCTCTATAATTAAAATCACCAGGATAACCATTAATAGAACTCCAAACTTGTCTTGATGACTCCATATCACGACCAAAAGCAACAACACCTTCTGGTGAAACAATCGGAGCATAAGTACCATATATAGGAGTAGGGTTTGCATATAAAATACCATGAGATTCTGTAATTATATATTCAATACCAAATTCTTTTAAATATTTATCTGCCTCTGGAACATAACCACATTCAGGAAGCCATATTCCACGAGGTTTTCTTCCAAAATATCGTTCATAAGTTTGTACACCAACTGCAATTTGTGCTTTAACAGTTTTTTCATTAACATATAAAATAGGAAAATAACCATGTGTTGCACCACAAGTTATTATTTCTAAAACACCTAAATCTTGAAAATGTTTAAAAGCATTAATAAGATTACAATTATAAACATCTTTAAATAAATGTAAATCATTTGAATATCTTTCAAAATAATATTTAGAAAGTTCATTTAATCTTTTATCTCCAGCAGTTCTAACAATTTCTTTTTTAGAAAGTTCTATCAATTTATTTAAATATCTTATATATTTTTTTTGTAATAACTCATTATCTAACATAGAAAGTAATGGTGGAGTCATTGACATTGTTATTCTAAAATTAACACCTTCATCTGTTAATTTTTTAAAATTTATTAATAATGGAATATATGTTTCAGAAATTGCTTCATACAACCATGACTCTTCTAAATAATTATCACTTTCAGGGTGATGAATAAAAGGAAGATGTGCATGAAGAACAAAACTTACATATCCTTTTTTTTGTTTCATAATAATAGTACTTGAGAGTGTCCTATAATTAAATTTTATTTTTATTTAAAAGAACTTTAAAAATAAAATAATTTACTACTAATTTAAGCAAATATTATTCTTTTAAATATGATGTTTTCAAAAATAATTATGGTACACACTCATCTCCTTTCTTTCTTATTTAAATTGTGAAGAAAAAGTGCTAGACGAAGGATTTCTCAATCTAGTAGATTTAACAACCTCAAAATATTCATCAATATTTTCTTTAGGATACATCTTTTTATATAAATCATAAATAGATGTAAAACTACCTTTATGTTCAATAAATGAAAAAGTAGTAATAGGTCTTTTAATTTCTTCATTTGTCTTTAAGTTCCTAAAGCAAACTGTTTTTGATTGTAAATTTAATAAAACTCTATCATTTGGAGATTCTATTTTATTAGAAACAGTAATAGGAATATAATCTTTTTTTATATTTGCATTAAAAACAAAAGGTCTTCTTCCAAGTTCTACGTGATAATCACATTTACTATCATTAACATGCAAATACCAGCTATTTGCAAAATCATTTATTTCAACTTCAAAATGATAATTCAATGTATCATTATATACAATTAATACAGGTTTTGTTGTCTCAAAGAAATTTTCTCCATACTCTTTTACATATTGCTCTCTATCTTCATCCGAAATATCCCAATAAATAAATAAATTTGTAGGTGTTTGAGCAAGAACTTTTACAACAGTTTGATTATATCTGTATGGTAAATCGTAATATTCCACAATATTTGGGATTTTTTCATCATTTATAATTTCTACATTATTTGTAGAAGTTTTTTTCTTTGTAGATGCAGACATTTTTTTTGCAGAAGAGCTTTTTGAAACTTTAGAAGGAGTTGTTTTTTTAGAACTTTTTTCTTTCTTGTTAACAGATTTTGTCGATTTTGAGCTTTTTGAATTTTTATTTATTTTATTAGTCTTTAAATCTTTTTTTTCATCTGGTTTATCTATATTAACTCCTTTTTTTATTACAGAACTAACTTTTTCTAAAATTTCTATGGTAGCACTTTTCTTAGAAGATTTATTGTTAGTTGAAACTTTTTTATCAATATTTTTCTGATTTGAAGATATTGATTTTTTTTCTACATTTTTTTGGTCTTTAGTTTTTCTTGGCATTTTTTTCTCCTCCTATGTAATCTCTTTTTTCTTTTATAATACTATACTAAAAATAAAATAATTTCAAGACAAAAAGATAACTTTTTGAAATTATTTCTTTTATATTCTTAAAATTTTAAACATATAATAATATTATATAAAAAATTAAAAAAAATATTTAAAAAATGAATTTTAAATGTTATAATATTTTTGAAAAAAAAGTAGGATTTTGTAGAAAACCTTAATAGTATAAGAAAAGTGGCTTCGCCACATGTGCATTTTGCTTCGCAAATATGCACAGCCTAAAGAAACTTAACCTTGTTGTATAGCAAAAATCTTCGATTTTTCCTATACAATAAAAAAAGAAAGGAAGGATTTAAATGAAAAAGGGAAAAGTTGTTTTAGTTGGAACAGGATTTGTAGGAATGAGCATGGCATATTCAATGCTAAATAGAGGAGGTGTAAATGAACTAATACTAATAGATATAGATAAAGATAAAACCATAGGAGAAGAAATGGATTTATCACATGGACTTCCTTTTGCACCACGAAAAATGGTAATAAAAGCGGGAGATTATGAAGATTGTAAAGATGCACAAATAGTAGTTATAACAGCAGGAATTGCACAAAAACCAGGTCAGACAAGATTAGAACTTGCACAAACAAATACAAAAATAATGAAAAGTATTACAGAAAGTATAATGGCAAGCGGATTTAATGGAATTATTATCGTAGCAAGCAATCCAGTAGACCTAATGACATATGTTGTTGCAAAAGTATCAGGACTTCCAAAAAATCAGGTATTTGGTTCAGGAACAGTTTTAGATACTGCTAGACTTAGATATTTAATGGCAGATTATTTAAAAATCTCTAGTAAAAACATACATGCATATATAATGGGAGAGCATGGAGATTCTTCTTTTGTACCATGGGATCATGCATATGTAGGGTGCAAGAAAATAAAAGATGTTATGAAAGATAATAATCATCCAATGAATGTTTTAGACAAAATACATCACGGAGTTATTAATGCTGCATATGAAATAATAAATAAGAAAAGAGCGACATATTATGGAATAGGTATGGCATTAAGTAGATTAGTGAAAGCAGTTTTGGATAATGAAAATTCAATTCTTACTGTATCAACTTATTTACAAAATGGAGAATATGGACAAGATGATATATATATTGGAGTTCCAGCTGTAATAAATAGTAAAGGTGTAAGAGAATTATTAACATTGAATTTAACACAGCAAGAACAAGAAAAATTAGATAAAAGTTGTAAATTAATAAAACAAATGAGAATAGATTCTATTGATAAAATTATAGAAAATCAATAATATTTCAAAAAAACATTTACATTTTAAAAAAAATTGTATAAAATATACAAAGAGAGCAAAAAAGGTAGAAAACAAAAGAAAATTGTAAAAAAAGAAAGGGGTAAAATCAATGAAGATTTTAATGTTAGCATGGGAATATCCACCTAGAATCGTAGGAGGTCTTGGAAGAGTTGTACATGATTTATCAAAAACATTAATAAAGGACGGTCATGATGTTACAGTAATTACTTATAAAGATGGTGATGTGCCATATTTTGAAGATGATAAAGGAGTAAAGGTCTACAGAATAGATAATTACATGATAAATCCTAACAACTTTATAGATTGGATAATGCAATTAAACTTTAACATGATTGCAAAAGCAAATGAAATTATATGCAAAGAAGGGAATTTTGATGTAATACATGCACATGATTGGTTAGTTGCATATGCTGCAAAAACATTAAGAAATTCGTATAACACACCTTTAGTAGCTACAATACATGCAACAGAAGCTGGAAGAAACAGCGGTATACATGATGAAACCCAAAGATATATAAATGATACAGAATGGATGCTAACATATGAAGCTAATGAAGTTATAGTAAATAGTAATTATATGAAAAATGAATTACAAAGATTATTTGGTTTACCTTTTGAAAAGATAAATGTAGTTCCAAACGGAGTAAACTTAAGCTTATTTAATGGAATTGAAAAAGATTATGATTTTAGAAGAAGATATGCAATGGATAACGAAAAGATAATATTATATATGGGAAGACTTGTATATGAAAAAGGAATACAACATTTAATTTCAGCAATGCCAAAAATATTAAATGGATATCATGATGTAAAATTAGTAGTTGGAGGAAAAGGAGGCATGCTAGAAGAATTAAAAGCGCAGGCGAGAGCATTAGGAATAGAAAATAAAGTATATTTTGCTGGATACTTTAAAGGAAAAGATGTACAAAAAATTTACAAGGCAGCAGATATCTCAGTTTTTCCTAGTACTTATGAACCATTTGGAATAGTTGCATTAGAAGCAATGCTTGCAGAAAATCCAGTAGTAGTCTCAGATGTTGGAGGACTAAATGAAATAGTACAACATAGAGAAAATGGAATGAAAAGTTATGCAGGAAATCCAAATTCTATAGCAGACTCTGTACTAGAACTATTATATGATCATCAATTAGCAGCTAATGTGGTAAAGAAAGCAAAAAATAAAGTTAGAAATGAATATAATTGGAATAAAATTGCACAAGATACTCATTTCACATATCAAAAAGCTATTTGTGAAACAATGGCAGAAAAACAAAGAAAACAAATTGAACAAGAACAAGCTGCAAAGAATAAGAAAATTAAAAATCCTGAAAAAGAAATTACAAATTTACTTAGCTTTAAAAAACGTCAAGCATATGCTTAAAATATATAAAAATAGAGATAAACGACATATCGTGCGCAAAGCAAATATGCCGTTTTATTAGTGTGCGCAAAAGAATAACTAATATTTATAGAAAATGTATATGTTTTTTACGTAATCCTCATTCAAAAAAATTCACATGAGTTCAAACATCTTATAGAAGATCCCTACAATATATTCCAAATAAATATATCTTTTTCTAGTATATAAAATATAAAAACAGATGTGATTTCAATAAATTAATAAAAAATAAAAAAATTTTTCTAAAATTCTACAAATTTAGCAATAAAATAGTGTATAATATACACTATAAGAAAAGAGGATTCCAATTAAATGCATTTTGCTTTGCAAATATATAGCATAAGGAAAGGAAAGTAAGTATAAATGGAAAAATTTAAATCAGGATATGTAACAATAGTAGGAAGAACTAATGTAGGAAAATCTACATTAATAAATTTATTAGTAGGAGAAAAAGTTGCAGCAATAGCAAATAGAGTTCAAACAACTAGAACAGCAATAAAAGGAATAGTAAATAGAGAAAATTCTCAAATTGTATTTATAGATACACCAGGAATTCATAAACCTAAAACAAAATTAAACAAGACAATGATAGAAACTTCATACTCAAATTTGGAAGATGCTGATATTGTATTGTTTTTAGTAGAAGCGAATAAAACCTCTATAGGAAAAGAAGAGGCAAAGATTTTAGAAAAATTAAAAGAAATTAAGAAAAAATGTATCCTAATAATTAATAAGATAGATTTAATAAAAAGGGAAAAATTATTAGAATTAATTGAATTATATAGAAAGGAATATGCATTTGAAGCAGTTATTCCAATAAGTGCATTAAAACCTAAATATAAAGAAATAGTATTATGTGAAATAGAAAAGAACTTAAATTATGGTCCTGCATATTATGATATAGAAGAATATACAGATCAAACATTAAGACAGCTTGCAGAAGAAACAATAAGAGAGAAAGCTTTATTACTATTACAACAGGAAGTACCACATGGAATTTTTGTTGAAGTTCAAAAAATGAAGAATACTAAAAATAGGAAAGGCGAAGAAATGTATGATATTGATGCCACTATATATTGTTTAAGGAATTCTCATAAGGGTATAATTATAGGTAAGAATGGAGAAATGTTAAAAAGAATAGGAACTTTAGCAAGAATTGATATGGAGAGAAATTTTATGACAAAAGTAAATTTAAAAACATGGGTGAAAGTTAAAGAAGATTGGCAAGAAAATGATGCAATAATAAAGAAAGTAACAAATGTGCAGAATGCTTCACAGTCGCACAAACAAAAGTAACTTAACCTTGTTAAATGGCTTCGATTCTTTATTGTTTTATTATAGGAAACTTTTTGGTTTCGCAACTCAAAGTGAAAATAAATATTATATTTTAGTTTCAAAAGAAAAATCGAAGATTTTCCTATAAAAGTAATTATTGTACTAAATTTTACTTGCGTAAAATTTATGCGCGAATAAATACACTGCATTTAATTAAATTAAGATGTATAAAATTCATAAAAATGGCAAAAGATAAAATAAGATAAACTTTTGAAAAAGGAGATGAGCATTATGATAAAGAAATTTGCATGGGATGCTTTTAAAAAGACAGGAGATATAAATACTTTTTTAGAATTAAAACAAATAGAAAATATAGAAGAAAATATAAATAAAATTGAAGAAAATAACAATTTTAATCAAGAAATAAAACAAATTAAAGATAAAACACAATTGAACTAATTAATATACAACAAATTACTTACATTAAAGTTATTTAACAAAATAAAAAGGAAGATGAAAAATTGGCAAATGTAAAAACAAAAGGAATAATAATTGCAGAAAATAACTTAGGAGACTTTGATAAAATGCTTACAATGCTAACACCTGGATTAGGTAAAATTTCTTGTGTAGCAAAAGGTGCAAGAAGACCTAAAAGTGCTCTATTAGGTGGAACACAATTATTTTGTTTTGGAGAATATGTAATGTTTTCTGGAACAAATACATATCATATAAACTCATGTGAAACTATAGAAATTTTTTATAAAATAAGAACAGATTTAGATAAGCTAAAATATGCAATACATATAGATAAAATAATTCAAGATGTAACACAAGAAAATCAAAATTCTTATAAAATATTGCAATTATTTTTAAATACATTATATATAATTTCAGAAACCAATAAAGATTTAGAATTTATACTAAGCATATTCAAATTTAGATTACTTTCTCTTCTAGGTTTTTTTCCTCAAATAGAAAAATGTTTAGTATGTGGAGAACACGAAAATTTAAATTTTTTTAGTATACAACAGAATGGATTTAAATGTAAAACATGTGGTAAGCAAGATACCTCAGCAATATCGATTAATGAAAGTACAAAAAATGCCATAAAATATACTTTTTATTCTCCACCAAAAAAATTATATAATTTTGAACTAAAAGAAGAAAGCTTAGAAGAATATAAACTTATTAGTAAAATATATTTTAATGAAAAATTAGAAAAGGAGTATAAAATAGAAGAAATATTTTAAAAAATAATTAGGGGATACCTTTGTAATAGAATAATAAAAAAGAAAAGGAGAAACAATGAACGAAACACAAAAACATATTAGAAATTTTAGTATTATAGCACATATAGACCATGGAAAATCTACACTAGCAGATAGATTAATTGAAATGACTGGAGTACTTTCTAAAAGAGAAATGGAAAGTCAAGTTTTAGATAATATGGAAATTGAGAAAGAAAGAGGAATTACAATAAAATCACAAGCTGTAAGAATGAAATATAAGGCTAAAAATGGTGAAGAATATACATTCAATTTAATAGATACACCTGGACATGTAGATTTTAATTATGAAGTTTCTAGAAGTTTAGCAGCATGTGATGGTGCAATTTTGGTTGTAGATAGCAGTCAAGGAGTTGAGGCACAAACACTAGCAAATGTATATTTAGCAATAGATAATAACTTGGAGATTTTACCTGTAATAAACAAAATAGATTTACCAAATGCAAGACCAGATGAAGTAAAAAAAGAAATTGAAGATATAATAGGGATTCCAGCATTAGATGCACCTTGTATATCAGCAAAATCAGGACTTAATGTAGATGAAGTATTAGAAAGAATTGTAACAGATTTACCTTGTCCAAAAGGAAATGCAAATGAGAAAACTAAATGTTTAATTTTTGATTCTTATTATGATAATTATAAAGGCGCTATTGCATATGTAAGAGTTGTTGACGGAAAAGTAAAACCTGGAGATGAAATAAAATTAATGGCAACTGGAAAAGTATTTACTGTTGCAGAAGTTGGGTATTTTGTACCTGGTTCATATATGCAATCAGATATGTTACAAGCAGGAGAAGTAGGATATATTGCAGCAAGTATAAAAAATTTGTCAGACATACAGGTAGGAGACACAATTACACAGGCATTAAACCCAGCAGATGAACCACTTAAAGGATATAAAAAAGTAACTCCTATGGTATATTGTGGATTATATCCAATTGACGGAAGTGAATATGAAAATTTAAAAGTTGCTTTAGAAAAGCTAAAATTAAATGATGCAGCATTAGAATTTGAACCAGAAACCTCTGTAGCATTAGGTTTTGGATTTAGATGTGGTTTTTTAGGTTTATTACATTTAGAAATTATAGAAGAAAGATTAGATAGAGAATTTGATTTAGGATTAATTACAACAGCTCCTTCGGTAATTTATAAAGTACATAAAACAACAGGAGAAATAATAGATTTGTATAATCCAGAAGATTTGCCACCACAACAAGAAATATCATTTATTGAAGAACCATTTGTAACAGCAAATATTTTAACTCCAAAAGATTATGTAGGAAATGTAATGGATATATGTCAAAAAAGAAGAGGTATTTATAAAGACATGAAATATTTAGATGAAACAAGAGTAAATTTAATATATGAAATGCCATTAAATGAAATAATATATGACTTTTTTGATAATTTAAAATCTAAAACAAAAGGATATGCTTCTTTTGATTATGAATTTAAAGAATATATAAAATCAGATTTAGTAAAATTAGATATACATATAAATGGAGAACCAGTGGATGCTTTATCTTTTATAGTTCATAGAGATAGTGCATACAACAGAGGTAAAAAAATGGTAGAAAAATTGAAAACTGTTATACCAAGAAAACTATTTACTATTCCATTACAAGCTGTAATAGGTGGAAAAATAATTGCAAGAGAAACAATATCTGCAATGAGAAAAGACGTACTTGCAAAATGTTATGGTGGAGATGTAACAAGGAAAAAGAAACTTTTAGAAAAACAAAAAAGAGGAAAAAAGAAAATGCGTGAAATAGGTAGCGTAGAAGTACCACAAGAAGCATTTTTGTCAGTTCTAAAATTAGATGAAGAGTAATTTTTGAAATTTCATAAATAAAAATGCCATTTTCGTAAAAAAAATACTGTTAGAGTATTTTTTTTTGTTAAAATAACAAAAGTGTAAATTAATTAATAAAAAGGAAGTGTAAAAAAATGGCAAGAAATAAAGAAGGAAAGAATTTTGCAGAAAGTATTAAACAAAATACACAAATATTTAATACTTCAATAATTGATAGTAGACCTTTAAATGATTTTATTGAGAAGGGGAAAAACGGAAACGAAACTTTAAAGAAACAAGTGATAAATACATTATATAGTTTACAAAAATATGGCGGAGTTATAGGAAATCCTCATGATATAGAAGAATATCAAGAAATTTTATAAAAATTATGGAAACTATTGACAAGTTGTACCAATAAATGGTAAAATATTTATGTGAATTTAAAAACGAAAGGAGAAAAAATGAAAAAATTTGAAGAAGTACCTGATACTACAAAAAAAATAAT
>CALXAU010000015.1 GCA_944386355.1 uncultured Clostridia bacterium | reverse complement strand
CACAAAGGTATTTTTTTAAATTAATAGAGGAAGTAGGTGAATTAGCAGAAGTTATTAGAAAAGAGCAGAGAATGGAAAGCAATAATATTAAAGGCACTATAGAAGAAGAGCTATCAGATGTTTTATATTATATTTTAATGATTGCAAATACATATGATATAGATTTAGAAGATTGCTTTAGAATGAAAGAAGAATTGAATCGTGTTAGATATGGACATACATTAAGAATAGATGATATACAAGAAGATGATGAAAAATGATAGAATTATTAAAAAGTATAAATGAAAATTATGATATATGTATAGATACTAATAAAATTCACAAATTAGGAACAACTACAATAAATGATATATTTTTAATAAATATTGACAACAAAAAATATATTGTGAAGGTTTATAATGTGGATGAAGAAAAACAAATCAGAAATTCTTTATATACGCAAAAGAAGATATTTCAGTCATTAAAAATAACAGCAGATGTTTTATTAAATAAAAATAATGAATTATATACAAGGTATAATGATAAGAGTAATTAATAGAGATAAAGGAAAAGATATGTATGAAAGATAATATATTAAGTGATGTATATTTAGGAGAAGAATATGCTTATTTGCGACCTTACATATGTAGAGGAAATCCATATGATGCTAGAGTATTTTTGACGGGTATAAATCCAGCAACACCAATATATCCTAATCAAGTTAGTCTTGATAGATATATAGAAATAGTAAAAGATTATAGAACTTTTATGGACTTTTACTTAAAGAGTAGAATAAAACAAAAAAATCAGAAGTATCAAGAACAAGAATGGGAATAAATTCGTTAGTCGATTGGATAGAGAATGAATGTAATGCAGGAGTGATTGAAACAGATATTTTTACATATCCTACTAAGAATGTAAAAGAATTATTGGCAATAGATAAACAAATCCTAAATAAAAGTATAGAGAAGTTTTGGCAAGTATTATTAGAATTTCAACCAGATACCATAATATTATATGGCTCATTAACTGTAGATGTATTAAAAAAGTTATTAAAAGATAAAGATAAACAAGTTGAGTATTTTTGTAAAAACGAAGACGGAATAGAAGATATAGAAAAAATTTTTCCGTTTGCTAGGTTTAATATTGATTCTAAAAATATAAATGTTCTTGCTTGTAGACATTTAATGTACTATGGAAGAATGGGCAATAGTTTTGAAGATTTGAGACGAAATATTAAAAAAGCATTAAGTCAAGATAAAGAAAATGAAAGATGATTATTAAAGTGTAAATATATTAATGTATAAATTTTATCAATTTTATTTTTTATCAATAATTTTTACTGATTTTTCAATACTTTCGACAATTGTTTTTTCAAAACCATGTTTTTATCCTGAAAAATCGAAACTTATGTTTGACATTTTTTTGTTTGTATGATATGATATGCAAAAAAGAAATGGAGTGATTAATTTGCCAAGAAAAAAAGAGGAATTAAATAAAAGAGAAAAAGCAATACTAAAATTTATAGAAAAACAAATAATGACAGTAGGATATCCACCTTCAGTAAGAGAAATAGGAAAAGCGGTAGGATTAAGTTCAACAGCAACAGTACATGGTTACTTAGCAAAATTAGACGAAAAAGGATATATAAAAAAGCAAGATAAAAAAGGAAGAACATTAAGATTACTAAAAGGTGGTTCAGGAGAGAAAAAATCAACATCAAGTAAAAATTTTTATACTCAAAAAGAATTAGTGGAAGTGCCAGTTATAGGTAAAATTACAGCAGGAGCACCAATATTAGCAGTTGAAAATGTTACAGATACATTCCCAATACCTATAGACTTTGTAGGAAATTCAGAAAGCTTTATGCTTACTGTAAGAGGAGAAAGTATGATAGAAGCTGGTATATTAGACGGAGACTATATATTAGTAAGAAAACAAAATACAGCTAATAATGGAGATATAGTTGTAGCATTAATAGAAGATGAAGCAACAGTAAAAACCTTCTACAAAGAAAAAGATCATATAAGATTACAACCAGAAAACTCAACTATGGATCCAATAATAGTCCCAAATTGTGAAATATTAGGAAAAGTAAGTGGGGTTTTTAGAAAAATGTAGTCTAAGTTACTATTCACACCAATAAGAATTATATAGATAGTAAATGATATATTTATATATCATTTACTAATTCATAAAAATAAGTATAGCTGTAATTTATAACATAGTTATACAAAAATTACGAAAAATTCACATATAATTAATTGACAAAAGACACTGTTTGGAATAAAATACATAACAGTGTCTTTTGGAAACTAATTATGTTATATTAAACAAAATGCAATTTTATATAATATATTATTAATAAAATAAAATTACAAATAAGGAGTAGAAAATGATAAAAGTATTAAAAAATTTAAAAAGTTCATTTATAACAATTATATTTATTGTTGCATTACTATGTCTTCAAGCATGGACAGATTTAGCCCTTCCTGACTACACTTCTAAAATTGTAAATATAGGAATTCAGTCAGGAGGAATAGATAATGCTGTACCAAATTTAATAAGTAAAAAAGATATGGATTTAATGTTATCTTTTTCTCAAGAAAATAATAGAATATTAGATTACTATACAATATCTACAGAAGAAACAACAGAAGAACAAAATAAAATAATAAAAAAATATTTAGGAGAAAATGAGAAACAAAAGGAATTTTATATTATAAAAACAGATTTAAATAATGACCAAATAAAAGAACTTTCTGAGCAAATACAAACACCTCTAATTCAAGTTAGTTTTCTAACAAATCAAGAAAACTCAGAAAAAATTAAAGAGGAAATAATAAAAAATATTCCAGAAGAGCAAAAAGAAGTAGTAAAAAATCAGTCATTAGAAGAAATATTAGGAATAATGCCACAAGAACAAAAAAATGTTATAATGCAACAACTTATAGAACAACTAAATAATATAGAAGATTCTGTAAAAGAACAAGCAGCAATATCAGCAGTAAAGCAAGTATATAAAAATCTTAATATAGATACTGACAAAATACAAAATGATTACATACTATTAACAGGAATGCAAATGCTGGGTATTGCATTAGTAAGTATGACAGCTGCAGTAACAATTATGCTTTTATCATCTAGGGTAGCAGCAAAATTAGGAAAAATATTAAGAGAAAAAGTATTTAAAAAAGTATTAAGTTTTTCAAGTAAAGAACTAAGAGAATTTTCAACAGCTTCACTAATTACACGTAGTACAAATGATATTCAACAAATACAACAACTAATAACAATGTTATTTAGAGTTGTAGTATATGCACCAATAATAGGAATAGGTGGATTTATAAAAGTATTAACAACAAGTAATAACTCCATGGCTTGGGTAATAGGAGTTGCAATTCTTGGTATATTATTTATTGTAGGTACACTATTCATAATTGCAATGCCTAAATTCAAAAAACTACAAGATTTACTAGATAAATTAAATCAAGTAGCAAGAGAAATATTAACAGGATTACCTGTAATAAGAGCATTTAATCAAGAAAAGAAAGAAGAGCAAAGATTTGATAATGCTAATATCGATTTAATGAAAACAAATATATTTGTTAATAGAGCAATGTCAATGATGATGCCTATGCTTACTTTTGTAATGAACTCAATTATGTTATTAATAATTTGGGTTGGAGGACATAGTGTAAGTGAAGGTGTTATGCAAGTAGGAGATATGATGGCATTTATACAATATACTATGCAAATTGTAATGAGTTTCTTAATGATTTCAATGATATCAATAATGCTACCAAGAGCATCTGTTTCAGCGAAACGTATAGTAGAAGTATTAGAAACAGAAAATGATATTAAAGATAAAACTGAAACTAAAAAACTAAATCCAGATAAAAAAGGACTAGTAGAATTTAAAAATGTATCTTTTAGATATCCAGATGCAGATACAGAAATATTAGAAGATATCACGTTTACAGCAAAACCAGGTCAAACAACAGCAATAATAGGAAGTACAGGAAGTGGAAAATCTACAATTGTTAACCTAATACCAAGATTTTATGATACAACAAGTGGGGAATTATTAATTGACGGAGTGAATGTAAAAGATTTATCACAAAAAGATTTAAGAAATATTATTGGCTTTGTGCCACAAAAAGGAATATTATTTTCCGGAACAATAGAATCAAATATAAAATATTCTAACGAAAAAATGTCTGATGAAACAATGCAAGAAGCAGCAAGAATAGCCCAAGCAACAGAATTTATAGAAGCTAAAGAAAAAGGATATAAAGAAGAAATTGCACAAGCTGGAAATAATGTTTCAGGTGGACAAAAACAACGTTTATCAATTGCAAGAGCAATCGCAAAAGATCCAGAAATATTTGTATTTGATGATAGTTTCTCAGCATTAGACTTTAAAACAGATAGTAAATTAAGAGAAGCTTTATCTGAAAAAACTAAAGATAAAACTGTAATAATTGTTGCTCAAAGAATTAGTACAATATTAAATGCAGATCAAATAATAGTTTTAGAAGACGGAAAAATTATGGGAATAGGAAAACATGAAGAACTAATGGAAAACAATGAGATATATAAACAAATAGCATTATCACAATTATCAGAAGACGAATTAAAATAGAAAGGAGATATAGAAAATGCCAGGACCAATGGGTGGATCAATGAGAAGAAATGCAAATGGAATGACACAAATAAAGGCAAAAGACTTTAAAAAAACAACTAAAAAGTTGATAAAAGATTATCTTGCAAAATACAAAATTGCTTTAGTAATTGTACTAATATTTGCAATAGGTAGTACTATATTTACAATAGTAGGACCAAAAATATTAGGAAATGCAACAACAGAGATATTTAATGGTATGATGAGTAAAATTTCTGGTGGAGAAGGAATTGATTTTGGAAAAGTTGCGGGAATATTAATAACACTACTTGTATTATATATAATTAGTGCAATATTTTCTTTTGTACAGGGCTTTACAATGACAGGAATTTCTCAAAAATTAACATATAAATTAAGAAATGATTTAGCAATAAAAATGAATAAACTTCCAATGAAGTATTTTGATAAAAAAACAAATGGAGAAGTATTATCAATTGTAACTAATGATATTGACACATTAAGTATGAATTTAAATCAAAGTATAACACAAATAATAACATCAGTTTGTACAATAATAGGAATATTAATAATGATGTTTTCAATAAGTGTGCAAATGACAATTATCTCTTTGATAATACTACCTATATCAGGAATAATTGTAAAAATAGTTGTAGGAAAATCTCAAAAATATTTTAAAGCTCAACAAGACTATTTAGGTCATGTAAATGGTCAAGTTGAAGAAATATATAGTGGTCTAAATATAGTAAAAGTATTTAATGGAGAAGAAAAAGCAGAAGAAGACTTTAAAAAAGCAAATGATGAGTTATATAGGTCAGGTTGGAGATCTCAATTCTTATCTGGACTTATGCATCCTGTAATGAATTTTATCTCTAATGTGGGATATGTGTTAGTAGCTGTTGTAGGAGGATATCTAGCAATAGAAGGGAAAATAACTGTAGGTAATATACAAAGTTTTATACAATATAACAAACAATTTACTCGGACCTATAAATCAAATTGCACAAGTATCTAGCATGTTACAAGTAATGGTTGCAGCTGCAGAAAGAATATTTGAATTTTTAGAGGAAGAAGAAGAAATAGATATAGAAAACGATAATATAGATACTGAAAAATTAGAAGGTAATATTGAATTTAAACATGTAAAATTTGGATATGATGAAGAAAAAACAGTAATAAATGATTTTAATTGTAGTGTAAAAAAAGGTCAAAAAATAGCAATAGTTGGTCCAACCGGTGCAGGAAAAACAACTATGGTAAAACTATTAATGAGATTTTACGATGTTACAAGTGGAGAAATTTTAGTTGACGGACATAATGTCAAAGATTTTAAAAGAGGAAATCTAAGAAAAATGTTTGGTATGGTTCTACAAGATACATGGCTTTTTGGAGGTACAGTAGAAGAAAACATTAAATACAGTAAGGAAGAAGCAACAGAAGATGAAGTAATAAGATCAGCAAAAGCAGCACATGTACATCATTTTATAAAAACATTGCCAAAGGGATATAAATCAGTGATAAATGAAGAATCTAGCAATATTTCAGCAGGTCAAAAACAATTACTTACAATAGCAAGAGTAATATTATTAGATCCAAAAATACTAATACTAGATGAAGCAACAAGTTCTATAGACACAAGAACAGAAATACAAATACAAGCAGCAATGGATCATTTAATGGAAGGAAGAACTAGCTTTATTATTGCACATAGATTATCAACTATAAAAAATGCAGATAGAATACTAGTAATGAACCATGGTGATATAGTAGAACAGGGAACTCATGAAGAATTACTTGCAAAAAATGGTTTTTATGCAGATTTATATAATTCTCAATTTGAAGAAGTTGAGGAATAAAAAAGTAGAATATTTTGTAGTATCTTAGAAAGAACATTTTGAAAGATTGGAGAAAAATAATCTTAACAAAAAAGTTCTAAAATAAAAAAAACAGCATAAAATAAATATAAGATAATTAGGACAAGGAGAATTAAATGTTTAATGTTGCTGTATTAAAAATGAAAGATATTATAAAATATTCAATTTGCACAATCATAACTCTAATTTTTCTTTTTTTTATTGCAAATAAGCTAATTTCAATATCAAAAAAAGGAAAAAACAATACATTAAAATCAAGTCTTGAGCACACAATTGAAATAATATCTGAACAGAACTTACTTTTTTGCTTAGATTTAAGTATTCCAACAATTGCAAATATAAATAAAGAATATAGTAAAATTTCAAAAGAAGACGAAGAAAATTCAAATAAAAAAGATTATTTAAAAAGTATATTACAAACACAAATAAGTTCAATAAAAGGATTAGAAAAAACAGATATAGAGCAAGTAGATAAAAATAATGAAGTACAAGAAACAACAAATAATACAAATGAAAATACAGAAGAAAAAGAAGAACAGTCAATTCAAATTGCACAAGAAGGGCTAAAAACAGAAGTTATAACACAAAATCCAATAACGGAAAGTTTTAATACACAATATAATAATGTAAAAATAAAAAATGGAACTAAAATTACCCTTACTCAAGAAATGATGACACCAGATATAGAAATAACAAACAAAAATATTTTATTATTTCATACACATAGTTGTGAAAGTTATACCTCAAGTCCAGCATATACATATACTCCAACTGGAAACTTTAGAACAACTGATAAAAATTTTTCAGTAATTAGAGTCGGAACTGAATTAGAAAATCAGTTAAAGTTATATAATAGACCAGTAATACATGATACTTCATATCATGATTATCCAGCATATAATGGTTCATATACACGTTCATTACAAACAGTTGAAAATATATTGAAAACAAATCAAGCAGATATAATTATAGATTTACATAGAGATGCAATAGGAAGTAGAAGCGATTATGCACCAATAGTTAAAATAGGAGAAAATGATGTTGCAGCACAATTAATGTTTGTAATAGGAACAAATCGAGGTGGTTTATGGCATCCAAACTGGAATCAAAATTTAAAATTTGCAATTAAAGTACAAGAAAAAGCAGAGGAATTGTATCCAGGATTATTTAAGCCAATTATGCTTACAGATTCACGATATAATCAACATACAGGGAAATATGCTAGTATTATAGAAGTTGGTGCAACAGGTAATACTCTAGAACAATGTTTAACTAGTATGAAATATTTAGCAAAAGTTTTAGATGAGGTTATGAAATAATATAGATTCTCTTCAGATACATTTGTAAAATTTTGTGTCTATACATCTATTCTAACACCACTGATAGCAAATAATATCTAAATATATCATTTGCTAATTTACAAAATTTAAGTTTAACTGTAAAGCATAACGTCTAGTAAATAAAATATTACAAAAAATCAATAAAAGTATTTACAAAAAATGACGATAAAGATATAATAAAATCAGAGAAAGGGGTTTTATTATATGAAAAAACTAAAGAAAATACTATCAATTAATTTACTAATTATAGCTATAATACTGATATCAGGTCAGAATTCAATAGCTAACAGCGATTCAAGTTTTATAGGAACAATTGAATACACACAAGAATTTGAAGAATACTTAAAATTAACAGAAGAGGAAAAAAGTAAAATAACACAACCAAGAGTATTTGAAATTAAGAAAAATACTACAATACAAAATAGTCCTTTAGGGTTATTAAGAATGATGAGAAGCTCTACAGTTTCACAATATTCATTAAAAGATATCATACCAGAAAATTTAGCAGTAAAAAATCAGGAACAAACTAATTTATGTTGGGCATTTTCTTCTTTATCTTCATTAGAAACTAACTTAGCAATAAGAAGATATAATAGTGGATTACAAGCAAAAGAATATGATTTTTCAGAAAGACATATGGAATATGCAACAAGTAGTATTTTTGCAAATGGTCAAACAAATGAAAATGGATTTAATAGAAATGTAGGAAGTGGAGGAACTTTTTATATTTCAACAGCATATTTAACAAATGGAACAGGAGCAATTTCAGAAGAAGAAATGCCTTTTGAGAATAACGAAGATTTAATCAATTTAAGTGAAATAGAAAATAAAACTGTTTCAAGTCAAGTATATGATACAATAGATTTTCCAGCATATAGCCAATCAGAAGATACAACACAGATAGAAGAGCAAATAAAAGAACATGTAAAAAATTATGGAGCTGTCAATGCAGGAATACATGGAGCAAGTTTATTATCTGATTACTATAATAATGAAACAGGGGCAATATATTGTGATGATGAACAAGAATGTCCTATAAATCATGCAGTTGCAATAATAGGTTGGGACGATAATTATGATGTAAATAATTTTAATGAAGATCATAGACCAAAAAATAATGGAGCATGGATAATAAAAAATTCTTGGGGAGCAGAATTAGATTATGATTTACTAGAATTAAAAACAATCTATTTTAATGCATACAAAGAAACTTTTGAGGAAAATAATATTACTGAGCCAAGTTTAATAAAAGATGAATTTATAGAAGCTCTAGGATATACAATTGAAAATGGCAGAGCACATATGAAAGTAGGAAAAGACGGCTTTATGTATATCTCATATGAAGATGTTAATATATACAAACAATTAAATGGGATAATAAAATCTTCAGATACAGTAGATTATGAAAATATATATCAATATAATAATTATGGTGTAGTGGGGATGATCCCTATAGAATCTTCAAAAGTATATTTAGCAAATGTATTTGACAAAAAAACATCTGGAAAAGAATATATAACACAAGTAGGAATAAATGCTACAGAAAACTATACATGTAAAGTATATGTTAATCCAAATGGAGATAGTAAAGAATTTGAGGACATGCAAGAAGTTCAATTAAAAGCAGGAGACTCAGAAACCTTTGGAACAGGTTATCATACTTTAGAATTTTTAAATCCTGTAGAAATAAAGTCAGATAAATATGTTGTAATGGTAGAAATAGAAGGAACTCAAGACAATGTTACTATAGGAATAGAGTGTAAAATACCAGGTACAATTTATAGTAATGTAAAAGTAGAAAATAATAAAACTTTTGTAACAGCAGAAGGATATGATTATTGGTTAGATTTATCAAAATTAGACAAAGGTAATCCATTAAATCCTAAAGCAGATAGTACAATAAAAGCTTTTACAGTATCAAAAATAGAAGATAACTCTTTAAAAAATATAGAAATAACTAAAGAACCAAATAAAACAAAATATTTTGAGGGAGAAAATTTTGATAAAACAGGAATGGTAGTAAAAGCAAACTATAATAATGGAAAATCAAATGAAATAACAGATTATAACATAACAAATGGAACAGACTTAAAAGAAGGACAAACATCTGTAATTATTTCATATGAAGGTAAAACAGTACAACAAAAAATTACAGTAGAAAAAAATACAGTTACAAATATAGAAATAAAAACACCACCAACAAAATTAGAATATAAGGCCGGGCAAGATTTTGACAAAACAGGAATGATTATAGAAGTAACATATAAAAACGGAGATAAAAAAGAAATAACAGATTATGAAATAACAAATGGAGTAAATTTAAAAAATGGACAAACATCAGTAGAAATAAAATATGAAGAAAAAACAGTTACACAACCAATAACAGTCGAAGAAAATTTAGTAACAAAATTGGAAATTCAAAAACAACCAGACAAAATAAAATATGTAGTAGGACAAAATTTTGATAAGACTGGAATGGTTATAATAGCGACATATCAAGACAATACAACAATAGAAATCAAAGATTATACTATAAAAAATGGTACTAATTTAAGTAAAGATCAGACATCAGTAGAAATCGAATTTGAAGGAAAAACAGTTATACAGCCTATAACAGTTGAAGAAAAATCTATTACATCTATAGAAATAGGAAAAATGCCAAACAAAACACAATACATACAAAACGTAGAAGACCTTGACTTAACTGGAGGAACAATAATAATTAAATATAATGATAATACAATAGAAGAAATTCCTATGACAAATGAACAAATATCAGTATCTGAATTTGATAATAAAGAAATAGGTAAAACAAAGATTGTATTAACATATCAAAATCAAACTGTAGAATTTGAAGTAGAAGTAATAGAAAAAATTACAGAAGAAGCAGAGAACTCAGTATTTGATGAAAACATGAAAGGTGAAATAACAAAAATAGAATTATTTGTTGATGAAAATAATAAAGATGAAGAATACTTCTTATTAGAATTTGAAATTAGTGGTATAACATTAAATCAAAATAATGATAAATTAGAATATTATTATTATATTTCAGATGAACAAGAAGAAGAAAATATTCAAGATTGGGTAAAAATAGAAGAATATAAAAATAATGCAAATAAAATATCATTTAAAATAAATTCAAAAGACATAAAGAATTTTGATGAAATAATTAATTCAGATAAAGCTTATATTTACCTTAAAGAAGTTGCAATAAAAGGTGGAGACCAAAAAGTAGCTATAACTAAAGTTCCTCAAATAGATTTATCAGAAAATGTCGAAATATATATTAATGGAGCAAAAATGGAAGATATGTTAAATGGAACAGGAAATGGAAATAATTCAAATAAAGATGTAGATAATACAATATCTAATACAAGTTTACCAAAAACAGGAGTAACAGCTTCAATTATATGTATAATAGCTATTATAACTGTTGTAGGAATAATAGTATATATAAGATATAGAAATTTAAATAAGTATGTAAAATAAATTTGTGTGCAATTTATTTTATATATTAGGAAAGTCAATATGACTTTCTTTTGAAAATAAAATATTTAATATTTATTTTCACTTTGAGCCTAAGAAACTTAAAGTTTCATATTATTTCCTAATATATAAAAATTGAAAAGCATTTTAACTTATCATTAATAAATGATAAGAAAAATGCTTTTTTTCATGTTATAGTAAAAATCGAAGATTTTTCTACAACAGAAATTATTGCACACAATTTTATTTGCCTTAAATTTTTATATCATTTCCTATAATGAAATAAACAATATTGATAGAAAAATTGTTTTGCAATTTTTTACATCAACAAAACTTATACACTTCTGCTATAACTTAATTTTTCTCTCATAAGGTGCTTCTTCATCAGTTAATCCTAAAATATAATCAACAGAAGTATTATAAAATTTTGAAAGTTCAATCAAAATACTTGTTGGGACAACATTTTCGCCAGTTTCGTATTTAGAGTAACCTGTTTGAGACATATTTAAAATTTTAGCAATTTGTTTTTGTGTCAAATCATGATCTTCACGCAGGGCTCGAATTCTATGATATGCATTCCTCTCATTATTCAATATTATCACTCCTTAATGTTAAAAACTAAAGTATGTTTTATATAGTTTGAGCAAAATCAAAAAATTTATAAAAAACATTAAAAAATTCATATAAAAAAAATATTCTAACAGCTATTTAGATTATGTATATTTAGGCTGTAAAATGCTGTTATTTGTCGAATACAACGAAAATAAAAATCTTTTATACAAAAAATATTTTAAAAATTTCTAAAAAATAAGAATATTTGTTTTGTTATAAATGTGCTGAAATATCAGTCTTTTTACAGGTTAATAAAACAAAATATAAATCTGTTACAAATATTTTAAAATATTAAAAAAATACTATTGACTTATAACCTAAAATAGGTTAAAATGTGTTCAGATAACCTGAAACAGATTAAAAAATACAGATATAAGGGGGTGAATTAGTTAGAAAAAGCGATGACGACAAAGACGCATAGAGCAAAAAGAGCTAAACAAGAAAGCCTAAATAAGAAAAAAATAATAATATGTATTTTTTCATTATTTATTATTTTTATGGGAATATATTTTTTGACAGCCAACAAGGTTTTTTCAAAAAATGAAAAGGCAGAAGAAATCTCAGAAAATACAACCCAAGATCAAGTAATAGAAAATGTAACTCAAGACACAACCCAAGAAGAAGAAAAAAAGGACGAAATATCTGATGCCGTAATACCAGAAAAAATGGGGAAATATGAAGTTCTAGGACAACTTGTGATAGATAAAATAGGATTAACGAAAAATATATTAAACATATCAGAAAATGATTCATTAAAACTATCTGTTGCAAAGCTCTATGGACCTAATTTAAACTCGTCAGGTAACTTTTGTATTAGTGGACATAATTGGAAAAATATGTTAAAAAGGTTGTCTGAAATGCAAGAGGGAGATACATTTTACATTATAAATAGGAAAACAAAAACAAAAGTGAACTATAAAATATATAAAATGTACACTTGTGTTCCAGAGGATTTATCATGTTTAGACCAAAATAGTGATGGAAAAAGAGAGGTAACAATAATTACCTGTAATCCAGGAGGTTTAACAAGACTAATTTGCAAAGCTAGAGAGACTTAAAAATCTGTAGAAAGTACCACAGAAAAAGAAAAAAAGAAAGGATGATATTAAATGAAAAATATGAAAAAAACAATAATAGGAGTAGCTATTTTAGCAATAGCTTTAATATTAATGATGACAGGAAGTGTTAATGCAGCAAGTTTAACTGCAAACAATGCAGAAGTAAAAAAAGGAGAAACAGTTACAGTAACAATTAATACAGAGGAAGAAGCACAAGCTGTAGAATTTGTATTAAAATATGATGCAACAAAATTTGAATATATTGACGGTTCAGCAACAACAACATTAGGAGAACCAACTATTAATGCAAAAGAAAAAGGTATTATAAGATTTGTTGCAACAAACCCAACAAAAACAACAAATAAAGTAGATTTACAATTCAAAGCATTAGAAACAACAGAAGAAGCTGTTTTTACAGCAAGCAATTTCTTAACAGATGTTGAAACAGAAGAATTACAAAATACAACAGTAGCAGTTAAAGTAGTAGAAGAAACACCAGTTACACCAGAAGATCCACAAGAACCAACAGATCCAGAAACACCAGGTGAAGATGTTAAAGACCCAACAGATACAGAAAAAGATGATCAAACAACAAATACAACACAAGATAATGGAGATGAAAAAGTTGGAACAGACGGAAAAGTAATTGAAAAATTACCACAAACAGGTACATCAATATTCACAGTAGTAGGAGCTATATTAGCAGTTGCTGGAATAGTATTTGTAGTAAGAAAAAATATAAAAAAATAAAAGAAATAAATTTTAAACAAAATAATTAAAAAATTTATACCATTTTTGTTTTGTTATGAGAAAAAGTTTAGTAATAAATAACAAATTTTAACTATTATAACAAAAAAAGTGTACTTTTTTAGGAGGAATGTAAAGTGAAAAAGAATTTTAAAATTGTATCTTCAATGGCTTTAGCAGCAATGCTAACAATTAGTTCCATAGGAACAAATTCATTTGCTGCTGTAACAGAAAATCAAACAAAAACAGAACCAGTTTCTATATATAGAAATTTAATAGCTGGAAAAACTGCTGTACCTTTTGTTCTTGCAAATAGAGATGACAGAGTAACAATTAAAGATATTAAAGAAAGTGAACAATTTAATATAACAAAATTTAATGGAATAGCAGTTCCAAGTGAAAATACTATAGTAGGAACAGGAGATACTTTTGTATCAAATGGAGAAGAATATACAGTTGTAGTATATGGAGATGTTGACGGAAATGGAGCAATAAACAGTATTGATGCTTTAGATGTTGAAAAACATATTACAGAAATCGAAAAATTAGATTCTGTACAACAAGAAGCAGGAGATGTTGTAAATGATGATGAATTAAATTCATTAGACTCTTTAGCAATAAAAAAATATATTGTTGGATTACAAGATCCAGTAATAAATAAATTACCAGCTGAAGAAGTTCAAGATTCAAACTATACTGTAACAGTAAATGATAATGGAGTTGTAAATAATGTAAATGAAAGTTCTAGTAAAGTAACAATTAAATTAACAGAAGAACTTACAGAAGATATGACAGGTGTTAGCATAAAAGTTACAGAACCAGACGGAACAGAAAAAACAATAAAAACTGGAGTAACAATTCCAGCATATACAAGTCAAGTAACTGTAGATGCTATTAATATGTCAAGCATAGCAGAAGGAAAAATAACTGGAAAAATAGTTGCTACAATAGACGGAAAAGAAACTGTATTAGGAACATTTAATTTTGAAAAAAATACTGAAGATATACCAACAGCTTCACAAATAATTACAAATCGTGTTAGCACACCAGAAGCTACAATATCTTTTAATGCTTGTGGAGAAAGTGATATTACAAAAATGTATTATGTTATAGAAGCACTTCCTGTTTCTGATGAACCAGAAAAAGCAGATGTACTTAAAGGTAAAACAATTGATGTTAATGGTAGTAAATTGGAAAATGCTGTTATTTCAGAAGAATTAAAAAATAATAAAGCATATAAAATCTATTATGTTTTAGAAAATTCTTATGGAAGTACATCAGAAGTATCTAGTACTGTTATAACAAAAGATACAGAAGATGTTACAGAAGAAAAGAAAATACAAGAAATAACAGTACCAGTACTAGAAAAAGAAGGAGAAACTATAACTAATGCTAACTTTGAATTAGTTTTAGCAGAAGGTGAAGAAGCTACTGGAAAAACATTTATAATTACAATATTTAAAGACGGAAAAGCAATAGAAGAAAAAGAAGTTTCTGGAAATACAACTATAGACTTAGCAACAAGCATGACAGAAGCTGGAAAATATAAAATAAGTGCAGTTGTAAAAGGAAAAGAAGACGGAACAACAAAAACTTCTGAAGCAACAGAATCAGCAGAAGTGGAAGTTGTTGCTTTAAATCCTGTAAGAAATATAACATTTAATATAAACGAAAAAGGAGAAAAAGTTTTAGCTTGGGAAAGTGATTATAATGCAGAAGATATTAAAGACTACCAAGTAAAATTATATAAATTAGTAGACGGAGAATATGTTGAGGCTACTACATTGAATTCAACAGAAAAACAAACAAAAATAACTATAACAGATAATACAATATATAAAGCAGAAATCACAGTTATGGCAAAAGACGGACAATTAGCTAAAATTGATTCTGCATCAGAAACTTCAAAAGATTTCTTTACAGTTAACACAAATACAATAACTCCAGTAAGTACAACAGAAGATTCTGTTACTTTAAATCTAACAGCACCTGTAAATGTTGAAGGAAAAACAACAACATATAGTGTAGAAGTATATGAAGTAACAGGAGAAGACGGTACAGTAGCAGCAAAATATAAATTATTAGAAACAAAAACTAATGTTGAAATGAAAGATAATAAAATTGTTGTTGACGGATTAGAAAGTAACAAAGCATATACATTTAAATTAATAGCAAATGTAGAAGGCATTGAAGGAGAATCTGGATTTACTACAGAAGTTACAACTTTACATGAAATGCCAGAAATCAAAAATATGACAGTTTCAACTGAAGCAGGAGAAGGAAAAATAGCTAAAATTGGTAGTGATTTAAGTATTAATAACGTTCTAATTAAACAAGCTGATTTTGCAAAATATCCAGCAGAAGTAGCTAAAATTGCTGAAATTATGAAAACACTTGTACCAGAAGATGTAATTACTTTAGAAGGAGATAAATTAACATTAGTATTACCAAACAAAGCTACAGCATATACTGAATATGTAAGAAATTTTGATACAACAACAAAAGGCATGACAATAGAAATTGAAGGAAATAAATTTAGTAAAACAATAAAAGCAACTGACGGATCTGAACCAAAAGAAGTAATACTTAAAGGTGAAGGAGCAATATTTAATATTGACGGATTAAATGCTGAAAAAATAACATTAAATAACGGTATTGATGTAACAACAGATGCAGAAGAAGTTACTATAGCTGCTAATGCAACAGTAAAAATAAACAATGTTAAAGTAACAACACAAAAAGAAGTTACATTATCTGCAACTGAAAAAACTTTAAAAGTTACTCCAAATGAAGGTCAAAACGATTTAACATTTGAAAATACAACAGCAGGAAATACAACTATTACATTTGTTGGAGAAGCTGGATATGGTTCAAAACAAGAAGGAACTATTACAATAAAATCAACAGACGGAACAGTTAAAGTAAGCGGAGAAAATATGAATATTGCAAGCAATATGAATATCGAAGTAGAAAAAGGTGTAGTAGATATTTCAAGTGATACATTATCAGGAGATAAAAATGTTAAAGTTTCAAATTCAGAAAACGCAACAACTACTGTTAAAGCAAAAACTGAAAAAGAAGCTCCTGCAAAAATAGTAGGTAAAACAATAGAATTAAAAGCATATTCTACAGAAGAAGATATTGCAGAATTGAAAGATGCTTTATCAGTAGCTGATATTACAGAAGAAGAACTTGCTCAAATACAAGAATATGTAGATTCTTTTGGAATAAATGGAAAAGGTGCAACTGTTACAGTAAATAGTGCAAATCTTGCAACAATAACATTTACAGAAGCAGTTAGCCAAACAACAATATCAAATATTAAATAAAAATAATATTAATAAATCTATATAGCAATTCAGTATGACTTTATTAATATATAACAACAATATAGCAACATTATGTATTCTAAAATTTTGAATACTTATAATGTTGCTTTTTTTATATATATTAGGAAAGTCATATTGACTTTCCTAATATATAAAATAAATTGCACACAAATTTACTTAAAAGCCAAAGAAAAAATTTAATATTTAGTAGAAGCAAATGGCTTTCCAATTTGTTCTATTTTTTGAGTAAAATCTAAATTACCAAAAGAATTATTTTTATAACCTAAAGTATAAATATCTGTTGCAAAAATATCCTTTTTTAATAATCTCAATAAATTTTTATCTGTATTAATATCTAAAAATTTTTTTACAGAAGTAATAATTTTAATATCAGGATTTTGTTTAGAAATCTCAGAAAGAAGTTTTTTTCCATTAGAATTAAAACCAAGAACTCTAACATAAGGTGTTATTTGTTTTGACAATTCAATATCATTTTTTGAGATATCTAATAAAGCATATAACAAGATTCTACTGATTCTTGCTAAAGTATATCTTTTTGATTTTATATTAGAAATAAATTCTCTAACACTATTACATTTATTACAAGCTTTTTTTATTGCAAATTCTAATCCTTCAGAAACATCTGGAAGGTTAGCTATTTCGTTAATAGACATTTTTCGCAAATTATAAATAATTTGCATATCAAAACTAGAAATATCATAAACAAATTGGCCTTCATTAATACATTTTTCTATAATATTATAAGAAACATTAGGAATATAAGGCTTTATTGCCAAAATACCTTTATTTTTAAGCATATTTCTAATAGAAGTAGCACTAGCAAAACTTTTATCTGTAATAATTTCATCATTATAATTGTTTCCTAGCCTTTTTATTAAAAATGGTTTTATATTACTATTATATTTTTGAATAGCTTTTAAATATTCAATTCCTAAGATATTGTTTGATGAGCAAATTATATCTTTATATTTTAAAGAATTTTTTAGAAATGAAATCAAAGCAATTTCTCTTGCCTTTGGAAAAGAAATACCTCTATTTAATTCATTAGATAAAACTTTTTTAAACTCTTTAGGTTCTTCAAAAAGTATTTGAGAAATTTCAATTAAAGAATTAATATCATCTGTTTCAGCACCAAAAGATAAATAATCAACAATTTTTAATTCATTTAAAATCTTTATTGCTCCTTCTGCAAAATTCTCTGCACTGGAAATATTATAAACTACAGGAAGTTCAATAACTAAATCTGCACCATTTTGCAGAGCCATAGAAGTTTTAGCCCACTTATTTATAATTGAACAATCTCCTCTTTGCGTAAAATTACCTCCCATAAGAATAACTGTGTATTTTGCATTTGTATTCTCTATTGATTTTTTTAGATGATATAAATGCCCTAAATGAAAAGGATTATATTCTGCTATAATTCCTAAAACTTTTTCTTTTGAAGTATTTAGCATAAGTTCTTCACCTCTTATTGTCTATAATCATTTTTATGTTATAATACTATCATATACAAATTTAAAGTTCAATACGAATTGTACTTTTAGGAAACTATATGTTACTATTTAATGGTGTTACTAAATAGACAATGATGTTAATTTAAGATTATTATAGCTTTATATTTTTTTCAAAAGAAAGGGATGATAGTAAAAATGGAAAAAGTAATAATTTACACAGACGGGGCTTGCTCAGGAAATCCAGGACCTGGGGGTTGGGCAGCAGTACTAATGTATAAGGAAAATAAAAAAGAAATATCTGGAGCAATTAAAAATACTACTAATAATATAATGGAACTCACAGCTGTTGTTGAAGCATTAAAAACTTTAAAGTTTCCTTGTAAAGTGGATTTATATAGTGATAGTAGCTATGTTATAAATGCTTTCGAAAAAAAATGGATATTTGGTTGGATGAAAAATAATTGGAAAACTTCTTCAAAAGAACCAGTAAAAAATAAAGAAATATGGCAAGAGTTATATGATTTAACAAAAGTGCATAAGGTTAATTTTATTAAAGTAAAGGGCCATAGTGATAATGTTTGGAATAATAGATGTGATGAATTAGCAAGAGAAGCAATAAAAAATATATAAATATATATCATTTTTTCTAACTATAATATTCTTATTGTTGTAAATTGTAATACTCCCAAATATTACAATTATATTACATTCATAAAACTTATTGAAAAAATTATCGAATTATTTTATAATAAATTTGAGTAAAATTAGAGGCTCACAAAGGAGGAAAAAAATGGACAATTTCGCAGAATATATATTAAGTGAAACAGATTTAGCGGGAAAAATGGAGATAGTAACAATATTAAAAGAAAAGAAAAAAAAGAGAGAAGAAGACTTTTTCTTTGATAAAACAGTTGTTTTTAAAACAGAAATATTAAGACTTTTCTTAGATGTAATGAAAATAGAAGATGTTGATAGAAATATATTATTAACAGCTAGTTTATTATGCAATTGTAAAAAAGTAGACAATGCTCAAGATTTAGGAAAATTACATACATATGCAAAAGAAGGTGCGGATTTTTTATTAGAATTAGGGTTTAATAAAAAATTTTGCACAATATGTGAGCAATTAAATAGATATAGTGGAAGTACTCCTCGTACTAAAGAAGGAGATATTTTAGAACTTGTAGATCAATTTGGTGGGATGCTATTAGATAGGCCTGAAAGAAAGGGATTTCAAGCAGATGAAGCTATTGTATTACTAGAAAATAGAAATTTAAAAAACGAATATAATTCATATTTAGCTGAATTTAAGGAATTTGTTAAAATTATAGAAGAAATTACAGTTGATGATGTTGTAAGTATGAAAGCATTAAGAAGATTAACCAAAATAGAAAAAGAAACAAAAGAAGTAAAAGACTATATTAAAAAGATAATTTATGATTATGAACCAAAAGTTAATAAACTTATAAATGAATATAGAAAAGAAATTAGCAAAAAAATTTTAAATAAAGAAGAAAATCCCAATAGACCCTTATTTACCAAAGAAACTGCAGAAAAAATAATGAAACATAAACCAATAATTGAAGAAGAAAATAACTAGTAAGATACTGATTTATTTGTTAAAAAGTTATAATGTTAAAAATATGCTAATTGTTTACTATTAAAGTTTTATTAATTTAATAGTAAACAATTATTAACAATAACTAATTTTTTTTAATAGATAATAAAAATTGAATTAAAAATATGTAGAAAGGTATAAAATAGGTATTAAATAAATGTATGAGATTTTTGCAGATATGCATGTTCATATTGGAAGAGCTGAAAATGGAAAACCAATTAAAATAACTGCAGCTAGAACACTTAACTTTGCAAATATTGCAAAAGAATGTGCAGACAGAAAAGGTATACAAGTAGTAGGAATTATAGACTGTGCCTCACCATATGTAATACAAGATATAGAGAATTTTTTAAAACAAGGCCAAGCATATGAACTAAAAGACGGTGGAATAATATATAAAGACAAAGTATGTATTTTGTTAGGAAGTGAAGTTGAAACAACAGAAGAAGGTAGAAATGGAAAAAAAGGTTGTGCACATAATTTGTGCTTTTTTCCGTGTTTAAAAGATATAAAAGAATTCTCAAAAGAAATGAGTAAACATATAAAAAATATTACTTTGAGCACTCAAAAATCAGATATTTCTGGATATGAATTAATAGATATTGTAGAAAAATATAATGGAATATTAATTCCGGCACATATATTTACACCATATAAAAGTTATTATGGAAATTGTACAGATAGAATAAAAAATGTATTTAAAGAAAAATTTGATAAAATATATGCAGTAGAATTAGGGTTAAGTTCAGATACATATCTTGCAGACACAATTTCTGAATTAGAAAATAAAACTTTTTTAACAAATTCAGATGCACATTCACTTCCTAAAATAGCAAGAGAATATAATAAAATGTTAGTAAATGATATATCATTTAAAGAAATTGTAAAAGCAATTAAAAGAGAAGAAGGACGAAAAGTATTAGTAAATTACGGCCTAGATCCAAAACTTGGTAAATATCATAGAACTTATTGTGATGAATGTAATACAAGTATTCAAACAAAAGATCCTGTAGAGAAATGTCCTAATTGTGGTAGCACAAAAGTAACTTTTGGCGTTTTTGATAGAATCGAAAAAATAAAGGATAAAGAATTAACTAAAAGTCCAGAATTTAGACCACCTTATGTGTATCAAATTCCATTATCATTTATTCCTGGTATAGGAGGAAAAACAATAGAAAAATTACTTACAAATTTCAATACAGAAATGAACATACTTCATAAACTTTCACAAGATGATATAGAAGCTTGTATAGGAAAAAAATTAGCCTCTACAATTATTAAGGCAAGACAAGGTCAAATGCAAATTGTATCAGGTGGTGGAGGTATTTATCGGGAAGTGTTTATAAGGTTATAAATAACAAAGGAGGATATGATAAGTTATGGACGAATTTGATATTGATGTTGATGAATTACTTGATAATGTTTTAGGTAAAAACCTTGTGAATTATGGAGTCTTTTCAGATATTGATTATGGTAGTTTTCTGAACGAAAACAATGAAAATAATATATATATAACTAATAATTATTTGGTAAAAAAAGTGAATGAAATAGTTGAAGCAGTAGGAGATTATAGCAAAGATTATTTTGCAACTTTGAGCGAAAAAGAAAAAATTGATATAATTCGTATGCATATAAGACCAATAAGTGCAGAAGCAAAAGAAAAATTAAAAAATGCTTTATTTAATTTAAAATATCTAAGTTCTAGTAAACATTATTTAATATCTAAATGTATAATGTTAACTTATACTGATGAAGAGTTAAAAAAATTAATTGTTAAGTGTGATAGAAACTATGAAAAACTATTTGGAAAAATAAATGATATATTGCAAGACTTAATATTACGGAACCGAAGTGCCGGAAATTTTTTTAAAAAAGTTAGGAAAAGAATGGAATATAGAAAATTTACTCTACAGGATAGGTGCAAATCCAAAAAAATATACACCAGAAAAATGCTTAAAAATAGGATTAAAACTATATAACGAATTTACTATAGACTCAATTATTGCATCAGGGAAAATTGAAGATTATTTAAATATGGAAAATTCACACCTAGAGATGTCAGATGAAAATATTATAAAATTAATAAAAGCAACTGGAAAAGTAGAGCAATATATAGATGAAGAAACACAAAGAAGATTTGATTTAAATGGTTCAAATATAGTAGAGTTGATAAAAGCAACTGGAAAAGTAGAGCAATATATAGATGAAGAAACACAAAGAAGATTTGATTTAAATGGTTCAAATAT
>CALXAU010000014.1 GCA_944386355.1 uncultured Clostridia bacterium | reverse complement strand
TTTTTTTTATATTGACTTTTAAAATGTATTTATATATATTATAAAAAGGAAATAAATCCAATTCATATATATAAAAAGCAGTTTCCAAAATAAAAAATTATTGGAGGAAAAAATGAAACATTTAATTGATATCAAAGACTTATCAACAGAAGAAATTGATGAGTTAATAAAAATTGCTAAAGATATTATCAAAAACAAAGAAAAATACTGTAAGAAATGTGAAGGAAAAAAATTAGCAACTTTATTTTATGAGCCAAGTACAAGGACAAGATTAAGTTTTGAAGCAGCAATGTTAGAACTAGGAGGAAATGTATTAGGATTTTCATCAGCAGACTCTAGTTCAGCAGCAAAAGGAGAAAGTGTTGCAGACACTGTAAGAGTAATGGGAGGATATGCAGATATAATAGCAATGAGACATCCAAAAGAAGGCGCACCTTTAGTAGCGTCAATGAGAGCAGAAGTACCAATAATAAATGCAGGAGACGGAGGGCATAACCACCCAACGCAAACATTAACAGATTTATTAACAATTCAATGTGAAAAACACAGATTATCTAATTTAACAATAGGAATATGTGGAGATTTAAAATTTCGGAAGAACAGTTCATTCATTAATAACAGCAATGTCAAGATATACAGATATTAAATTCGTTTTAATTTCACCAAAAGAACTAAAAATACCAGAGTATTTAAAAAAAGATATACTAGAAAAAAATAATATAGAATATTACGAAACAAATGATATAGAAGAATATATGCAAAATTTAGATATTTTATATATGACAAGAGTGCAAAAAGAGAGATTTTTTAATGAAGATGATTATATTAGACTAAAAGATTATTATATTTTAAATAAACAGAAATTAGAAAAAGCAAAAGAAGATTTATGCATAATGCATCCATTACCAAGAGTAAACGAAATATCAATAGATGTTGATGATGATAATAGAGCATGCTATTTCAAACAAGCAAAATATGGAAAATACATAAGAATGGCATTAATATTAAAGCTTTTAGAAATTAATTAAATAAAATTAAAGAGATATATAGGTAAAACCTAATAAAGAGCCAAAATACATATGTAAGGAGAATTGATAATGAATATAGATAGTATACAAAATGGTTATGTTATAGACCACATAAAAGCTGGAAAAAGTTTTGAAATATATAATTATTTAAATTTAGGAGAACTTGATACTTCTGTTGCAATAATAAAAAATGCTAAGAGTCGTAAAACTGGAAAAAAAGATATAATAAAAATAGATGAAAAGAAAGATATAAATTTAGATATATTGGGATATCTGGATTCAAATATTACAGTCAATAAAATAGTAGACGGGGAAATAATAGAAAAAATTCATCCACAACTTCCAGAAAAATTAGTAAATGTTATAAAATGCAAAAATCCAAGATGTATTACATCAATTGAACAAGAATTACCACATATATGTGAATTAACAGATAGAGAAAATGTACTATATAGATGTAAATATTGTGAAGAAGAAGTAACTTTTTAAAAGAAAGGAAGATCATGAATGAAAATATTATTAAAAAATGGAAATGTAATTGACTACAAAAATAACCTAAATGGTAAATATGATATTTTAATAGAAGATGACAAAATAATAAAAGTAGATAAAAATATAGAAGAAATGGTCGACAAAGAGATTAATTGTATAAATTTAAATATAATTCCAGGTATGATAGATATGCATTGTCATCTAAGAGAACCAGGATTTGAACATAAAGAAACAATAAAAACAGGTTCAAAAAGTGCTGTAGCAGGTGGATTTACCACAATTTGCCCAATGCCTAATACAAAACCAACACCAGATAATAAAGAAACTTTGCAGAAAATTATAGAAGAAGCTAAAAGAGTAGATTTATGCAATATTTTGCCATATGCATCAGTAAGTAAAGGAGAAAAAGGAGAAGAAATTGTTAATTTTGAAGAGCTAAAAAATGCAGGAGCAATTGCTTTTTCTGATGACGGTATTCCTGTTGTAAATAGTAGATTAATGAGACAAGCAATGATTGAAGCAGATAGATTAGGAACATTTGTTGCATCACATTGTGAAGAAAAGTCTGTATCAGCAGGCGCAATAAATAGTGGAGAAATAGCAGAAAAATTAGGTGTTCAGGGAGTACTTCCAGAAGCAGAAGAAATTATGGCAGCAAGGGAAATAGTTATATCTGAAACAAATAAAGTAAGAGGGCATATTTGCCATATTAGTACAAAAACAAGCAAAGACATTATAAGAGATGCTAAAAAAAGAGGAGTAAAAATAACTTGTGAAACATGCCCACACTATTTTACCTTTACTGTAAATGAGGTTTTAAGTTCTGGAACAAATGCAAAAATGAACCCACCATTAAGAGAGGAAAAAGATAAACAAGCAATTATTGAAGGTTTAAAAGAAGGAACAATAGATTGTATAATAACAGATCATGCACCACATGCAGAAGAAGAAAAAAATGTAGAATTAGCAAAAGCGCCAAATGGTATAATAGGATTTGAAACAGCATTATCAGCTGAAATTATGAATTTAGTAGATCCAGGACATATAGATTATTTAAATTTGGTAAGACTTACATCATATACACCAGCAAAAATATTAAAAATAGATAATAAAACAGGATCAATCGAAGTTGGTAAAGTAGCAGATATTACTGTATTTGATCCTAATGAAGAATATATATATACAAAAGAAATGATTGTATCTAAATCAAAAAATAGCCCTTTTATAGGGAAAAAATTAAAAGGAAAAGTAAAATATACAATTGTAAATGGAAAAATTGTATATGAAGGATAGGTAGTTTATAGTAAATAGAAATCTGTTATATTAAGGAGGAATAGAGTTGGAAAATATATTTGTAGAATATCCAAAATGTTCAACTTGTAAAAAAGCAAAACAATGGTTGGAAAAAAATAATATACAATTTAAAGATAGAAATATTGTATTAGAAACTCCAACAGAAAAAGAATTATATAAATGGATAAAAGAAAGTGGATATGAAATAAAAAAATTTTTTAATACAAGTGGACTAAAATATAAAGAACTAAATTTAAAAGAAAAGTTAGAAAAATTGTCAGACAAAGAAAAAATAGAATTATTAGCATCTGACGGAATGTTAATAAAAAGACCACTACTTATAACTGAAAATAAAATATATGTTGGATTTAAAGAAAAAGAATGGGAAGATAATCTGTTATAGAAATTTAAAATATCATAAAAGAGCAAACACAAAATATAGGAGGTAGAGTTTATTTATGAAAAATATAATGGATAGATTAATAGATAAAATAAAACAAACAAATAATCCAACAGTAATGGGATTAGATCCTAGATATGAAATTTTACCAGAATGTATAAAGGAAAAATACGAAGAAAATCTAGAGGGGGCATTAAAAGCAATATTAGAATTTAACAAAGCTTTAATAGATGCTACATATGATATTATACCGGCTATAAAACCACAAATAGCTTTTTATGAAATGTATGGATTGCCTGGAATGAAAGCTTTTGAAGAAACTTGTAAATATGCCAGAGAAAAAGAAATGTTTGTTATTGCAGATATAAAAAGAGGAGATATAGGTACAACAGCACAAGCTTATTCAAATGCTTTTTTAGGTAAAACTAAAATAGGGAATATAGAACAAAGCATATATGATGTTGACTTTGTAACATTAAATCCATATATGGGAACTGATTCAATAAGACCATTTATTGAAGATTGTAAAAAATATAATAAAGGAGCATTCGTATTAGTAAAAACATCAAACCAATCTTCAGGAGAATTACAAGATTTAAAACTTGAAAGCAGAGAAGAAGTCTATATAAAAGTTGCAAAACTTGTAGAAAAATGGGGAAATGACTTAATAGGAGAATATGGATATAGTAGTATTTCAGCAGTTGTTGGTGCAACATATCCAAAACAATTACAAGAATTAAGAAATATAGCACAACATACATTTTTCTTGATACCAGGTTATGGTGCACAAGGAGGAAAAGCAGAGGATATTGCTTTAGGATTTGACAAAGATAAAGTAGGTGGAATTGTAAATAGTTCAAGAGGATTAATGTGTGCATATAAATCAGATTTATGGAAGGACAAGTATGTAGAAAAAGATTTTGCAAAAGCAACAAGGGCTGAGGCTATTAGAATGAGGAATGAATTAAATACAGCAATGAAATAAAAATAGAGATATTAAAAGATATTTTTTAATTGCACACAAATTTATTTCATAAATTTGGCGCAGAACAAATTTACTTAAAAGCCAAAGAGAAAATATAAAATTAGAACAAATGTTAAGGCTTTCCGATTTGTTCTAGATATAGGAGGTAAAAAATGCCAAAGCAATTATTAGCACAATTAGTTCAAAAAGAGGAAATAATAAAAAATGTTTATAAATTTAGTATAAAAGCAGATGAAATAGTGCAGATTTCAAAGCCAGGAAACTTTATAGAAATAAGAGTAACAGACCAAGCCGAACCATTTTTAAGAAGACCAATTAGTATATATAATTTAGATAAACAAAATGGCATACTAGAATTTATATTTCAAGTAAAAGGAAAAGGAACAAGTTTATTATCGAGAAAACAAATTGGAGATAAAATTGATATTGTAGGTCCATTAGGATTTGGAACATTTAAAACTGATAAATATAAAAAACTTGCTATAATAGGAGGAGGAATAGGAATATTCCCTTTATATCAACTTGCCAAAGAAGCAAAAAATGAAGAAAAACAAGTAAATGGATATTTAGGTTTTAGAAATAAAGATTTTGTTATGTTAGAAAAAGAATTCAAAAACGTAACAAATAATTTAACAATTACAACAGATGACGGATCTTATAAAAATAAAGGATTTGCAATTGATTATTTAATAAAAGATATGGAAAAAGAAAAATATGATTGTATATATGCTTGTGGACCAATTCCAATGTTAAAAGCAATACAAAAATATGCAAACGAAAATAATATAGAATGTCAGATATCATTAGAAGAAAAAATGGCATGTGGTTTAGGTGTTTGTTTAGGATGTGCTGTAAAAACAGCAAAAAGTCCAAAAGAAAAACCAGAATATTTCCATGTATGTAAAGGTGGACCAGTGTTTAATAGTAAAGATGTAGAAATATAAAATAGTATTATTAATTAATGAAAATAAATCAAAATATAATATGTTCATTTATATAGATAGGAGTTGAAAATATAAAATGCCAGGTTTTACAATACACATAGCAGTAGCAAAAGAATATATAAAAAAACATAAAAACGAGATAAAAAATGAAGAAGAATTTATAAAAGGAATAATTGACCCAGATTATATTTCTTTAAAAAATCCATTAAAAGACAAAAATAAAACACATTATGGAAAATGGGGAAAAGAAGAAACTGAAATTAATATGGATAAATTTTTAGAAGATCCTAAAACAAATATGAATACAGATTATTTTAAAGGATATTTTTTGCATTTATTAACAGACCATTATTTTTATAATAAATATTTTAGAAAAGAAACAGATGAAGAAATAAAAAATAAAGATGGATTTTATTATGATTATGATTGTTTAAATGAAAGGATATTAAAAAAATACGAGATAGTTTTAATAGAAGAAATTAAAATGTATATGAAGAGTATAAAAGGAACTCCTAAATATTTAAAACCAGAAAAAGTAGTAAATTTTATAGAAGAAATGTCAAACATTAATCTAAAAGAGCAAGAAGAAATTAATAGAAAAGTAAAAAATAGTTAATAGATAATGAGTTTTAAACAAGTTTATATAAGTAGTGATGCTTGATATATCAACATTTTAAATTATTAAATCTCAAATAAATGTGAGTAACAAAAAATAAAAAAAGAGGAGGAAATATATGAACACAAAAGTAAATTTTGCAGGAATAGAAATGAAAAATCCAGTAACAGTTGCTTCAGGTACATTTGGGTATGGAAGAGAATATTCAGGATTTTTTGATTTAGGAAAATTAGGAGCAATCATTACAAAAGGTACATCTTTAAAACCTAAAAGTGGAAATAAACCGCCAAGAGTATGTGAAACTGCAAGTGGAATGCTAAATAGTATAGGACTACAAAATCCTGGAATTGAATATTTTGCAAATAACGATTTACCTTTTTTAAGAAAATTTGACACTAAAATAATAGTAAATGCTTGTGGAAGTTCTGTAGATGAATATGTGGATTTATGCAAAATTTTAAATGATTTAGATATAGATGCAGTTGAACTAAATTTATCTTGTCCAAATGTAAAAGAAGGATGTATGGCATTTGGAAATACATATGAAGGTGTAAAAAAAGTAACTAGTGCAGTTAGAAAAGTACTAGATAAACCATTAATAGTAAAACTAACCCCAAATGTAACAGATATAGCAAGCATTGCAAAAGGAGTAGAAGCAGGAGGTGCAGATGCTGTTTCTTTAATAAATACTTTATTGGGAATGAAAATAGATATTTATAAAAGAAAACCAATACTTGCCAATAATACTGGTGGGTTATCAGGTCCTGCAATAAAGCCAGTTGCTGTAAGAATGGTATATCAAGTAGCACAGGCAGTTAATATTCCAATAATGGGACTTGGTGGAATTATATCAGGAGAAGATGCAATAGAATTTTTGCTAGCAGGGGCAACAACTATTTCAATTGGAGCAGGAAACTTTATAGATCCATACACAAGTATAAAAACAATTGAAGGAATAGAAGAATATATGAAAAAATGTAAAATAGAAAATATCACAGATATTATTGGAAAAGTTGAAATGAATTAATTTAAAATAAAAAATGGAGATGAATTTATAATTATGATAGAAGCTAAAGAAGAAGTTAATATTTCAAAATTATATGGGAAAGAATGTTTATCAACTAAAGAAGAATTTTTACAAAGATATAAAATAAAAGAAGAAGGATTAAGTTCTGAAGAGGCTCGGAGCGAAGCTTCAAAAATATGGATTAAATGAAATTAAACAATCAAAACCTAAGAAATGGTACAATTATTTTATAGAGAGTCTTTTAACTCCTTTTAATATAATTTTATTAGGAATTGTAGCTTTGCTATGTTATACAGATATAGCTCTACCAGAAGAACCTAGTTATGCCAATATAATAGTAATATGTATATTAATTACTGTTAGTACATTACTTGACTTTTTTGAAGAATACCGTTCAAATAAGGCAGCAAATAAACTAAAAGAATTAGTTGCAACAAATTGTGTAGTTTTAAGAGACGGAAAAGAAGAACAAATACCAATAAAAAATGTAGTACTAGGAGATATAGTATATCTTTCGGCAGGAAGTATGATACCAGCAGACTTAAGAATTATTGAAGCAAAAGATTTATATGTTGGGCAATCATCTTTAACAGGGGAGTCAGAAGCGGTAAAAAAAGTGGTTAATACAACATTACAAATGGAAGAATTAGATAGTATTGCAGATTTGGATAATATATGTTTTATGGGAACAAATGTTATATCAGGTAGTGCAAAAGGAGTAATAATAAAAACAGCAGACTCAACTTATTTTGGAAAAGTTGCACATACGATACATACAGATAAACCAAAAACAGCATTTCAAAAAGGTATAGAAAGTATTAGTAAATTATTAATCAGATTTATGCTAATTATGATACCACTAGTATTTGTATTAAATATGTGGAAACACTCAACTGTTACAGCATTTACATTTGCAGTAGCAATAGCAATTACAATTACACCATTGCTTTTACCTGTTATTTTATCATCATGTTTATCAAAGGGTGCAATAAAAATGTCTAAGAAAAAGACAATTGTAAAAAAACTGGACTCTATTCAAAACTTTGGAGCAATGAATATTTTATGTACAGACAAAACAGGAACATTAACAGAAGATAAGATAGTATTAGAAAGATATTTAAACATTAGAGGAGAAGAGGATATAACAATATTAAAACAAGCATATATTAATGCGAGCTTCCAAACAGGTTTAAAAGGTAATATAGATGAAGCAATAATTAATAGAGGTATTGAAAATAATGTACCAAATATGGTACAAGACTACAAAAAAATAGATGAAATTCCATTTGATTTTTCTAGAAGAAGATTATCTGTTATAGTAAAAGATTTAGATGAAAAAGTTCTAATAATTACAAAAGGAGCTGTAGAGGAAATATTAAATATTTGTACTTTAGCAGAAGATAAAGGACAAATAATAACATTAACTAAAGAAATTAAAGAAAATATACAAAGAATAAGCAAAAATATGAATAAAGAAGGATTAAGAGTTATTGCTGTATGTAAAAAACAATGTGAAGGAAAAGTAGATAACTTTGATGTGCAAGACGAAAAAAATATGATACTTTTAGGATTTATAGGATTTTTAGATCCCCCAAAAGAAAGTGCAAAAGCATCTATACAAAAAATGAACAAATGTGGAATTAGAGTGGTTGTTTTAACAGGTGATAATGCAGAAGTTACAAAAAGTGTATGTGATAGGGTTGGAATTAAATCTAAAAATATTATATTAGGTAGTGAATTAGATAAATTACAAGATATGGCTGTGTTAAGGTTGGTTAAAAAGAATAATATTTTTGCAAAACTTTCACCAATACAAAAAGCAAGAATCATAAGATTACTAAAAGAAGCAGGAAATGTAGTTGGATATATGGGGGACGGTATAAATGATAGTCCTTCACTTACTAATTCAGATGTAGGAATATCTGTCGATACAGCTGTAGATATAGCAAAAGAATCAGCAGATATTGTATTGCTAGAAAAGGATTTAAAAGTACTATTAGACGGTGTAACAGAAGGAAGAAGAACTTTTGCGAATTTGATGAAATATATTAAATTAGCTGCAAGTTTTAACTTTGGAGAAGTTTTAGCAGTTATGGTGGCAAGTGTGGCAGTTCCTTTTTTACCAGAAACACCTATACAATTACTTGTAGAAGGACTTTTATATGATTTGGGACAGTTTACATTGCCATTTGATAATGTAGATGAAGATGTAATAAAAAAACCAAAAAAATTAGATATAAAAAGTCTAAAGAAATTTATGTTTTTTATGGGGCCATTAAGCGCAATTTTTAATTTAATTGTATTTGCTTTATTATGGTTTGTTTTCCAAGTACGAGCAGCAGCAACTTATCAAACAATATGGTTTTGTTATAGTATAGTTTCAAATTTATTAGGAATGCATATTATAAGAACAGCAAAAATTCCATTTATACAAAGTAGAGCAAATAAATTAGTATATCTTTCATCTTTTTCATTAATATTGATAGGTCTAATTGTACCTTTTACCGCATTAGGAAATATTATTGGTTTAGTTCCAATAGATTTTAAATATATAGTTTTAATTTTTACAATAGCAATTACTTTCTGTTTAGTTACAATGTTTGCTAAAAAGATATATGTTAAGAAAAATGGAGAATGGATATAAATATACATGAAACAAAATATACATTTGAAAGAATAAAATAAAAAACTCTTAAATACATTTTATTAAGAGTTTTTTTATTTGAAGTATATACAAATTAAAAAAATAGTTATATAATATGGAAAGCAGTAAAAAAGGGGTTGCAAATTATACATATAGCTATACAATTTAAAGTTTTTACAGTATTTCCTATTTAGTAAAAAGGAGAAAATTTAATGAATATAAATAAAATTTTACAAGGAATTGACAATTTAAAAGTAAAAGGAAATTTAGATTTAGATATAAAAGGAATAGAAAATTATTCAGAAAATGTAAAAGAGGGATATTTATTTATTGCAATAGAAGGGTTTTCAACAGACGGGCATAAATATGTAAACAATGCAATAGAAAAAGGAGCAAAAGCAGTAATAATCCAAGAAAATTGCGATAAAAATCTATTCAATATACCAGAAGATGTAACAGTTATAATGGTAGAAAATACAAGAAAAGCGCTAGCAATATGCTCAGATAATTTTTTTAATCATCCTTCACAAAAATTTAAACTTATAGGAATAACAGGAACAAAAGGAAAAACTACAACATCTTATATGATAAAACAAATATTAGAAAAAGCTGGAAAAAAAGTAGGTTTAATAGGAACAATTGCATGTTATAGCAATGGAAGAAAAATAGAAGAAAGTGATAGAACAACACCAGAAAGTCTGCATATACAAGAATTATTTAACAAAATGGTAGAAGATAAAGTAGAATATGTAGTAATGGAAGTTTCATCACAAAGCTTAAAATTAAACAGAGTAGATAAATGTAATTTTGATATGGTAATATTTACAAATTTATCAGAAGATCATATATCAGAAAAAGAACATGCAAATATGAAAGAATATTTTGAAACTAAATTAAAACTATTTGAAATGTGCAAAGTAGGATTTGTAAATTCAGATGATTTATATACAACAAAAATACCAAAATTATTTCCACAAAGTGATATTACAACATTTGGAATAGATAATTTTGCAAATTTACTAGCTAAAGATATTACAATAACAAACACTTATGTGGATTTTAAAGTAAAGCTTGGAGATAGAAATGAAAGAGTAAAAACAGGAATACCAGGAAGATTTAGTGTTTATAATTCACTTGCAGCAATTTGTATAGCACAAAAAATTGGTATTTCTAAAGAAATTATAAAAGAAGCTTTATTGGAAGTAAGAGTACCAGGAAGATCAGAAATGATAGACAATAAAAGAGAAATTCCAATAATGATAGATTATGCACATACATCAGAAAGTTTAGAAAATATATTAAGAGCAGTAAAGAGTTATACAAAAGGAAAAGTAATATGTGTTTTCGGATGTGGAGGAAATAGAGATAAACAAAAAAGACCAATAATGGGAGAAATTTCTGGAAGAATAGCAGATGAAACAATTATAACATCAGATAATCCAAGAGATGAAAAACCAGAAGAAATAATTTCAGAAATAGAAAATGGAATAAAAAAGACAAAGGGAAAATATAAAATAATAGTAGACAGAACAAAAGCTATAAAATCAGCTATAAAAAGAGCAACAAAAAATGATATTATAGTTTTAGCAGGAAAAGGCCATGAAACATATCAAGAAATAAAAGGTAAAAAATATCCTTATGATGAAAGAAAAGTTATTAAGGAAATATTTGAAGAACTAGAGAAAAATGATAGAAACAAGAAAGATAAAAAGGGAGAGTAAAAATGATTTTTGAAACAAATATACTATTAATTTCATTTGCAGTATCAGTAGTATTAGCAATTATAATTATACCAATATTAAGAAAACTAAAAGTAGGTCAAGTAGAAAGAGCAGAAGGACCAGAGTCGCATTTAAAAAAACAAGGAACACCAACAATGGGTGGAATAATTATGATAATAACTATGATTTTAGTTATTACAGGAACATATCTATTTATGACAATAAACAATCAAAAAGAAGTAGTAGATAATTTATTGCCAATGCTATTACTATCACTAGGCTTTGGAATTATAGGATTTATAGATGATTTTCAAAAACTTGTTTTAAAAAATACAAAAGGTTTAAAGCCAAGTTATAAAATGTTAGGTCTATTAATAATTGCAGTGGCATATACAATATTTATAACACAATTTACTGATGTAGGAACACAAATTTATATACCTATTTGGAATCAATATATTACTTTACCAATTTATCTATACATTCCATTTGCAATTTTTGTATTATTAGGAACAACAAATGCAGTAAATTTAACAGACGGTGTAGACGGCCTTGCTGCAAGTGTATGTATTATAATAATAACATGTTTAACTGTTATTGGAATAACTTCAGGAATTTCAGCTGTATCAATACTTGGAAGTACAGTTATAGGAGCAGTTTTAGGATTTTTAATATTTAATTTACATCCAGCAAAAGTTTTTATGGGGGATACAGGTTCACTTTTATTAGGTGGAGTTATATCAGGCTTAGCTTTATATTTAAAAATGCCTTTAATATTAATTATAATAGCATTTATCCCTATTATAGAAACTGTTTCTGTCATGATACAAGTAGCATATTATAAAAAAACAGGAAAAAGAGTATTCAAAATGACACCAATACATCATCATTTTGAATTATCTGGCTGGAAAGAAAATAAAGTAGTTATTGTATTTAGCTTAATAACATTAGTTTTGTGTTTTGTTGCAATAAAAATTATTTAAAAAAATATAGAAAGGAATTGTTTATGAAATGGCAAAGAAAAAGAAAGAGAAAAGTTTTTCTAGCTTTCTAAATAATCCTATAGATTTTACTCTAATAATAACAATTTTAGTACTATTAACAATAGGTCTTGTTATGGTACTTTCTGCAAGCTCACCAACTGCATTAGCAGAAAGTGGAAATAGTTATAGAGATTTTTCAAAACAATTACTATTTGCAGTATTAGGTATATTAGCAATGCTTTTTATATCAAAAATAGATTATAGATTTTATCAAAAATTTTATAAACATGCATGGATACTAGCACTTGTTTTATTAGCACTTGTTTTAATTGTAGGAAGAAGTGTAAATGGAGCAAAAAGGTGGATATATGTAACAGAGAGCTTGTCTGTGCAACCTTCTGAAATTGTAAAATTTTTAATGATAATATTTTATGCAGGAATACTTACAAAAAATAGAGATGAACTTCCAAAATACTTAAAAGGATTTACAAAACATATTTTATTATTAGCTCCAATAATAGGTCTTTTAATAATAGAACCTCATTTTAGTGCTTCTGTAGTAATTATTGGAATATGTAGTATTATGATGATAGTAGCAGGTTGTAAATTTTGGCATTTCTTAGCAACTGGAGCTATTGTAGGTATTCCAGGTATGATTTTTTTGATAGTAAAAGAACCATATAGATTACAAAGAGTTATAACTTTTTTAGATCCCTGGAAAGATGCAACAGATACAGGGTGGCAAGTAATACAAAGTCTTTATGCTATTGGGTCAGGAGGTTTATTTGGAGTAGGTCTTCGGAGAGAGCAAACAAAAATATTTATATATACCAGAACCACATAATGATTTTATATTTTCAATATTAGGAGAAGAATTAGGTTTTATAGGATGTGCAATAGTCATAATTTTATTTGGAATATTTATATGGAGAGGAATATTAATTGCAATGAAAGCACCAGATATGTTTGGAAGTCTTGTTGCAATAGGAATAACTGCATTAGTTGCAATTCAAGTAATAATAAATATAGCTGTTGTAACATCATCAATGCCAGCAACAGGAATGCCATTACCATTCTTTAGTTATGGAGGAACAGCATTGTTTATATTACTGTGTGAAATGGGAGTATTACTTAATATTTCAAGAGCAAGTGCAAAAAATAGTTAAAATAATATTACACAAAAACAAAAAATATAAAAATAACTTATTTTACTTTAACAAAACAATAAAAATATTAATGAGAAGCTACTAGATAATGGTTAAAATAATTTAATTAATGAAAAGATTATAATTACCTAATTTTAAACTATTAACTAGTAACAATACGAGAAAGGAAGAATTGCATGAAAGTAATAATAGCAGCAGCAGGAACAGCAGGTCATATAAATCCAGGAATTGCAATAGCAAATAAAATAAAAAAAGAAGAAAAAGATTCAAAAATAATATTTATAGGAACAACAAGAGGACTAGAAAATGATTTAGTTCCAAGAGCAGGATATGAATTAAAAACAATAGATGCATATGGACTTAGCAAAAAAATTTCAATAGAAAACTTAAAAAAAATGTATAAAACATTAAAAGGTTTTGGAGAAGCAAAAAAAATAATAAAAGAATTTAAGCCAGATATTGTAATAGGCACAGGAGGGTATATTTGTGGTGCAACAATAACAGCAGCTAAAAAATATAAGATACCAACATTATTACATGAAAGTAATGCCTTTCCTGGGAAGGCAGTAAAACTACTTGCTAAAAAAACAGATACTATTCTTGTGTCTTTCAAAGATGCAATACCTAGGATAAAAAATGCAAAAAAAATAGTATATACAGGAACACCTATAAAAATTAAGAAAAGAGAATATACAATAAATGAAAAAATAAAAATTATAGAAGAAGTAAAATTATCAGAAACAAAACCAATTGTATTAGTATTTGGAGGAAGTCAAGGAGCTCAAAAAATAAATGAAGCAATAATAGAAATTATACAAAACAAAAAAAATACAAAATATCAAATTTTGTGGGCAACAGGACCAAAACAATATGATATTGTGAAAGAAATTTTAGAAAAAAAAGGGATTAATATAGATAAAATAGATAATGTAAAAATTGTTCCATACATATATAATATGGAAGAAATAATGAATGTATCAGATATTATAGTAGCAAGAAGTGGAGCAATGACAATTACCGAAATTGCAACATTAGGAAAACCTTCAATATTAATACCTCTTCCAAATGTTAGTGGAGATCATCAATTATATAATGCAAAAGTCTTAGCAAATATCAATGCAGCAAATATTATATTAAATAATGAATTAACAGGCGAAATCTTGGATAAGGCAATAAAAGATATTGTATTAGACAAAGCTAAAATAAACCAAATGTCAGAAAATGCTTTAAAAGCAGCAACATATGAAGTGGAAGATAAAATATATAAAGAGATAAATTCTTTAGTTAATAAGAAAAAACAAAATGTAGAGCCTTAAATTTTACATAAAATTTTAATTTTTTCTTTGGCTTGCCTAATATAGAAAATATAAGCACAGACATAAAATTTAATATGATAAATTCACAACAATTAAAATATTATATAACAAATGATATAAAGAAAGGAGTAAGAGGGCCTCCTCTTTTTGTGAAATGACAAAAACAATACAGTTTAAAATAATTTTAGCGTTTTTTATAACATGTATGATAATAATTATGGGACTAGGAATTTTATTTATTATATCAACACAACAATTACTAACAATAGAACAAGTAGATATACTAAAGCTAACAATACAACAAGTACAAAATAATGTAGAGATAGGATTAATAGTAGCACTAGTATTTCTAGCTGTTGTTTTGGTCGTGTTATCAATATTTTTATCTAAATATGTTATATATCCAATAAACAAATTAATAAAAAGTGCTGAAAAAATAGCTATAGTAGAAAATAATAATTCTAGTAAAATAAAAAATACAAAATTAAGTGAAGTTGGAAATTTAGAAAATGTATTTGAAGTTATGACTACAGAATTAAAGGACAAGCTAAGTGAAGTCTCAACTCAAAAAAATCAAATAGAAACAATATTATTACATATGACTGACGGTATAGTTGCTTTTAATAGGCAAGGAGAAATAATATTGATAAATCCAGCTGCTAAAAAATTATTAAGTGTCAAGCCTGAAGATATTACATTTGAAGATATATTTAATAAATTCAAAATGGATATAAATATGGAAAAAATAATTTATTTAGAAAACTGGACATCAACAGAACAAAGAATACAAGTAGAAGACATATATATAAATGTATTTTTTGCACCATTTAAAAATGAAAATGATATACCAGATGGAGTTATAGCTGTTGTACAAGATATAACTGAACATGTAAAACTAGATGAAATGAGAAAAGAATTTGTTGCAGATGTATCTCATGAACTAAAAACACCGATTACATCAATAATGGGATATGCAGATACTTTATTAGAAGCTGAATATGATAAACAAACTCAAGAAAAATTTTTAAATGTTATAGCAACAGAAGCAAGAAGAATGGCAAGACTTGTTACAGATTTATTGACATTATCGAGATATGACAATAATAAAAATAAAACTCAAAAAGAACAATTTAACTTAGGAGAACTTGTGAAAAAGTGTCAAGATAAATTGCAGATAGAAATAAAAAAGAAAAATCATAAAGTTTATTCATTTGTTACAGCAGATGTCCCACCAGTATATGCAGACAAATATGAAATAGAAAGAGTAATTCTAAATATTTTATCAAATAGTATAAAATATACAAAAGACGGTGGAGAAATAAAAATATATGTTGGTTTTGTATATAATGATGCATATATAAAAATATTTGATAATGGTATAGGTATACCAGAAGAAGATTTATCTAGAATATTTGAAAGATTTTATAGAGTAGATAAAGCAAGAACGCGAGAAATGGGAGGAACAGGTCTTCGGACTTTCAATTGCAAAAGAAATACTTGATAAAAATGGTGGAAGTATAGATATTAAAAGTGTTGTGGGAGAAGGTACAGAAGTAGTAATTAGAGTTCCAACAAAGTTATAATGAGGCTAGTAAATAAAAATACAGTAAAAAGGATTAATTAAAATTTATAATAGAAAGGAAAAAAAATTAATGAAAACTAATATAGAAGAAATTGTAAAAAAATATTTAGAGATTTATCCAGAAGAGAAAGAAAAATTAGAAGATTTAAATGTTTTAATAAAGGATAATAAAAATAATTATGATAATCTATTTAATAGAAAAAATTTTAAAGGACATATTACTGCAAGTGGGTATATTTATTGTAAAGAAGAAAAAAAGTTACTATTATTAGAACATAAAACTCTAAAAAAGTTTCTTCAACCTGGTGGACATGTAGAATTATATGATGATGAAATGATTAATTCTGCTCAAAGGGAGATAGAAGAAGAAACAGGAATTAAAAATTTAAATATAGTAAATGTAGCTGTAGATATAAATATTCCAATAGATATCAACACTCATTATATTCCTAAAAGTGAAAAGAAAAATGAGGAAGAGCATTATCATCATGATTTTAGATATTTATTTTTAGTTAATAATATTAAAGATATAAAAATAGATTTTAATGAATCTAATGGATATAAATGGATTGATATAGAAAAAATAAAAAATAACCCCAATTTTATAGGTATTGCTGATAAAATTTTAAATTTTTAAACATAACAGTTTTATATAAATGGATTTTTACCAGAAAACTTTGAAATAAGCTTTTTATTATATTCATTAAGTTTAACTATGAATTGTAACAAAAAGTAACCTAGAAAAGTTTGAATTTTAAATAATTGTTGAACTTTAAGAAATTTTAGGATATAATATGGAGGACAAAAAAATTATAGTAATAAGAAAGATTATAAAAAATGGAGGAATAAATAAAAATGAGTCTGAAAAATAAAATTATCTTAGGAGTTACAATAGGTGTAATAATATTAGGAATAATTGTATTATTAGCAAGTATAACAACAGTGCCAACAGGATATGTAGGTGTAAAAACAAGGTTTGGAAGAGTTCAAGATGATGTAATACAAGAAGGATTAAATTTAAAAGCACCTTTTATTGAAAACATAGTAAGAATTGACTGTAGAACACAAAAATACGAAGTATCAACAGAAGCAAGTTCAAAAGATTTGCAAAAAATAACAAACTTAAAAATAGTAGTTAACTATAATGTAGATAAAAATAATGCAAACAATTTATATAAAGAAGTAGGACAAAATTATCAAACAGTTTTAATAGAGCCAGCAATATTAGAAAGTATTAAACAAGGAATAAGTCAGTATACAGCAGAAGAATTAATTACTAAAAGAAGTGAAGTAGCAGATATAATAATAAATTTATTAAAAGAAAAACTAGAAAATAAAGGTATAATAGTAACAGCTCTAAATATAACAGACCTAAATTTTTCAGAAGAATTTGATACAGCAGTAGAAGAAAAACAAATAGTAGAACAAGAAACACAAAAAGCACAATATGAATTAGAAAAAGCAAAAGTAGAAAATGAGAAGAAAATAGAAAATGCAAAAGCAGATGCAGAAGTAATGAGACAACAAAACGAGCAAATTACAGAAAATTATTTGAGATTAAAAGAAATTGAAAATCAACAAAAAGCAATAGAAAAATGGAATGGACAACTACCAACAACAACATCTGATGTAATACCATTTCTAAACATAAAATAATTCTATAAACTGCGTTTTAAATTTTATAAATAAATAAAAATAAAGTCTATTTATGATATTTATAATAATTTAAATGTTTATAAAATATTTTAGTTACAAAAGGAGAGAGAATTTTGGAAAAAGAAACTATAAAAGAGATATTTGAATGGATATATTGTATAATTATAGCAATAGTTATAGCTATGATATTTAGGTATTTTATAGGAACACCTACAATAGTAAAACAAATATCAATGGAGCCAACATTAAAACAAAATCAAAGGTTATGGTTAAATAGGTGGGGAAGAACAACAAAAACACTTCCTAAAAGAGGAGAAATAATAACATTTGAAGAACCAAGTAAGACGACATTATCAGCATCTGAAATTGATCCTAATAATCCAATTGCAAAATATGATGAACAAAATTGGCTGGGGTGGTTTGTTCATAACTTTTTAGAAATAGGAAAGAGAAGTTATATAAAAAGAGTAATAGCATTGCCAGGAGAGCATGTAAAAATAGAAAATGGTAAAGTATATATAAATGATGAAGAATTAGAAGAAGATTATTTACAAGAAGGAATAGTTACAGATGTAACAGGACCAGGATACTCAGATTTTATAGTACCAGAAAATTGTGTATTTGCAATGGGAGATAATAGAAACCATAGTACAGACTGTAGAGTTTTTGGGTGTATACCATTAGAAAAAATAGAAAGTACAGTAGCAATTCGAATCTGGCCTTTAAATTTATGGGGAAAAGTAGATTAATAGGTGGAATTTATATGTTTGAAGGAATAATTGGAAATGAAAAAATAAAAGAAAGTTTAAAAAAAAATATAATAGAAGATAAAATATCACATAGTTATTTATTTTTAGGTGTAGAAGGAATAGGAAAACAATTAATAGCAAAAGAATTTGCAAAATCAATATTATGTACACAAAAAGAAAATAATACTTATTGCAATAAATGTTCATCTTGTATACAATTTAACAGTTCAAATCATGCAGATTTTAAAATAATAGAACCAGAAGGAAGTTCAATAAAAATTGAGCAAATAAGGCAAATGCAAGAAAAAGTTCAAGAAAAACCAATTATTTCTAAAAATAAAATATATATAATAAATAATGCAGATTTGTTAACAATTGAAGCACAAAACTGCTTATTAAAAACCTTAGAAGAACCACCTATACATACGATTATTATGCTAATAGGTTCAAACGAAAATGCTTTTTTAAGTACAATAAAATCAAGATGTATGATAATACATTTTCAAAAAATAAATGATGAAGAAATAAAAGAATTTTTAAAAAATGAATATGAAATAACAAATATATCATCAAATATGATAAAAACATTTCAAGGTAGTATAAAAAGAGCAATAGAGCAAAAAGATAATAAGGAGCAATATGAAAAAATAGAAAAAATAATAAAATCTTTGAAAACTAAAGATACAGTACAAATATTAAAAAATTCTAGAATATTATATCAGTCTAAGGAATCTATTTTTCAAATGTTAGATGAAATGAATGTTATATTAATAAATTTAGCCAAAGAAGAGTCAAATTATGCAAATTGTATTTTTTTAGTAGAAGAAACTAAGAAGAGATTAAAACAAAATGCTAATTTAGATATGTGTATTGATAATTTATTATTACAAATGATAGAAACAGTATAATAAATATAATTTAGAAAGGTAAAAATAAATTGAAAAATATTATAGGTGTAAGATTTAAGAAACTAGGAAAAATATATTTTTTTAACCCTAAAAATTTAAAACTTAAAAAAGGTGATTATGTAATAGTAGAAACAACACAGGGAGAAGATTATGCAGAAATAATAATACCAAACAGATTAATAGAAGAAGATAAATTAAAAGAAGATTTAAAAACAGTAGTAAGAATAGCTAATGAAAAAGATCATAAACATAAAGAAGAATGTAAAAAAATTGAAAAAGAAGCTTTTAATACGTGTATAAAAAAGATAAAAGAACATAGATTAAATATGACTTTAATTGATGTAGAATGTAAATTTGACAATAGTAAATTATTATTTTTCTTTACTGCAGACGGAAGAATTGATTTTAGGGAATTAGTAAAAGATTTAGCAGCAATATATAAAACAAGAATAGAACTAAGACAAATTGGAGTTAGAGATGAAGTTAAAAGAATAGGTGGAAATGGTGTTTGTGGTAGAGAATTATGTTGTTGTTCTTTTTTAAGAGATTTTCAAGCTGTATCAATTAAAATGGCAAAAGAACAAAATATATCATTAAATCCTTCTAAAATATCTGGAAATTGTGGAAGACTTATGTGTTGTTTAAAATATGAAGATGAAGTATATACAGAAAAATTAAAAAAATTACCTAATATAGGTGCAATAGTAAAAACCCCAGAAGGAGAGGGAGAAGTAGAAGCTTTAGAAACTCTTAAGGAACAAGTAAGAGTAAAAATAAAAAATGGCGAAAATACAATATATAGAAAATATGGTGTGAAAGATATAATTGTATTAAAAGATGAAATGAAAGAAAATTATAATGAAGAAGAAATAGAACATAAAAAAGAATTAGAAGAATTAGAAAATTTAGAAAAACTAGAAATGCAAAATCAAGAAAACATTGATGAATAATAATTTATTAATATTGGTAGGAGGTGAAAAAATGGCATATAAAATTACAGATAAATGTATTTCATGCGGTGCATGCGCAGCAGAATGTCCTGTAAGTTGTATATCACAAGGAGAAGATAAATACATAATAGATAGCTCAGCTTGTATAAGTTGCGGAACATGTGCTGGAGTTTGTCCAGTAGAAGCACCAGTTGAAGAATAGTATAACAATAAAGGTTTTTTAAAATATGTTATTATTTTAAAAAACCTTTATTGCCAAAGTGAACAAACTTCTGGAATACTTGATTGTAATTTTTGAATTACTATGTAGATATAGCTTATTATTAAAAATTGCAGATAAATAAGCATTAAAAACTCTAAAAAATTAAGCAAGTGTAAAAGGGTTTGTACAGAGTGAGCTACATATGTTTGTCATATATTATGAAGCAATTTTCTTATAGTTATAATAATAACTATAAGTATAATTTATATAAAGAAAGGGTTTTTTATAAAATGGAAAATTACAATTATTATATTTTTTTTGATAAAAAAGAAGAAAAATTTATTACAGAAAAGGAAGCTTTAAAGCCTTATACAGTGTATTTAGCAATTGACACTAATAAAAAAGGAAAAAAACAATGGGAAGTAAGACGTTGCTATGTAGATAAAAATGGAAATTTGAAAATTGACGATAATTATAGGGTAGATGATTTAATAAAAATAGTAACTGATATATTGAGAGATATATTAGAAAATCAAGGAGCAACAAATATAAGAATTCAAAATTGTAATGGTATAAAAATTATTTTATCTGAAGGATCTTTAGATATAGAACAAAATGTTATACACTTTAGTTGTACAACAGGAGGAAAAAAGCTAGAAAACTTTATTAATCCAAGTGATTTTAGTTGTATTTTCGATAATGATTGTATTAATATTAATACATTAAATATAGAAAATATGATAATAGGTGATGGGGAAATTTTAAATTTTGGAAATATAAATATGGGACAAAATTTTAAAAGTAATAAAACTATTGTTATAGGTAATAAAAATATAGATAGAGAAGATGAAACTACAATTGTTACTGGAAATAATAATAAAGTTGGAAGAAAAGGAGATAAAATTATAATAGGAAATAATAATGAAGTTGGAGGAACAGGAGATGAAATTGTAATAGGAAATAATAATGAAGTTGGAGGAACAGGAGATAAAATTGTAATAGGAAGTAATAATATAGTTCAAATGAAAAATTTAAATGCTACTATAAAAAAGGATATAAATGGATCTCCTACAGAAGTTAAAGGAAAAGAAAATCAAAAAAACAAAAGTAATAAAGGAAAAACTGTAAATTTTAATATACAAAACTGCATATTATCAGGTAGTAAAGCTTCAAAAGGAAATGTACTGCTGAATATAAATGGAGAAATGTTCGATTTTCGTAAAGAAGAAGATGTAGAAAGATTTAATAAATCATATGGAGGAAATTCTAGAACTAAGGATGTAAAAGAAGAGCAGAGAGATAAATAAATCAAAAAGCTAATTATAATATTTTTTATTTATAACACTATTTATACCTTATAGGAAGTAGAAACAAATAGTTATATATTATTTTTTTGAAAGCTTATTTAAAATATAGCTTTGACTTCAAAATATTAATATATAACTATTTATTATAGATATAATGAATGAAAAATATCATATATACTATTGCATTAGAAAAGAATGTATAACTAAAAAATTTAACAATAATCAGTCTTCTTGTTTTTTCTTTGAGCTTTTTTAGAAGGAATTAAAAATAAACAACCCACAATTATTGGTAAATAAAAAGTATATAATCTCCAAAATAAAATTGACATATTAATAGTTCCCTGTTTAAAAATAGAATTAAAAATAAGTAAAAATCCTCCTTCAGCACCTAGACCAGAACCAGGAGTAGGAATAAATGTCATAATTAACAGTAAAAATGCTTGAGCAGGGATAATTTGCCAGAAACTTACGCCACTGTTTCCAAAAGCCCTATATACCATATAAGTTATTGAGTAATAAGCAATACTTTGAATAATTGCAACTAAAAACATTTTCAAAATCATAATTTTTTCAGATTTTATTATTTTAAATTGATTACCAAAATTATCAATACTTTCATCTAATTTAATAAGAGTTTTGTCTACATTTTTTATAATATGTATTTTACCAAGAATTTTAATAATAGGTGTTGTAATACAAGTAATAGCTCTTTTTTTTATGCCAGCAATTATAACAATTATAATTGCTAAAATATTAACAATAAAACTAGTTATTGCAATCCATAAAAAATTATCCATAAGTGAAGCAAAAAAAGAAAATTGAAAGCACATTACAATTAAAGTGAAAGTAACAAGAGCAGTTTGAGTTACTATAAATTTAAGAGCCATAGCAGAAAAACAATCACTAACTCTCTTTCCTGATTTAGAAAATTCATATGCTTGCATAGGCTGTCCTCCAGTAGAAAAAGGGGTAACATTGTTAAAAAGCTGGCCTATCATTGATACTTTAAAAGAGTTTTTAAATGTTTGATTTTTATAAATCTTTTTTATAGGAATATGAAGTACAATTGCTTCGCAAATCCAATGAGCAATTAAGCACAAAAATCCAGCAAAAACCCACTTATATTCTACAGATTTTAAAAGATTAATAATATTATCAATTCCATCTACAATTAACATATAAAAAAGAAGTCCAATAAAAATAACTCCAATAATTATAAAATTTATAATATTAACTTTTTTATTAATAGGTTTTTCATCTGGTTCTTCTGTTTCTATAGTTGATATATTTTTTATTTCTAAATTATTTTCTAAGTTATTTTGTTTAATATTGTCTTTTTCAAAATTTTCTTCCATAAAGTCCTCCCTTATATATTAAGAAATATATAGTATAATATGCTAAAAGTCAATAAATAAGTTCTTAATTTCTTATAAAAAGGTTAATAGTTAATGTTTTTAATGATAAATAAGAAAATTGGACGTTAGCGAAATCAAAGATTTCGACGTCCACATGCACAAAATTGCTTCGCA
>CALXAU010000013.1 GCA_944386355.1 uncultured Clostridia bacterium | reverse complement strand
TGCACACAATTTTACTTACGTAAAATTGGCGCGTGAACAAAGACGCGACATGTAATTAAGCTAAAAAGTTAAAGAATTTAATCATGTCGCTTTTGTTCTAAAAAAAGATTTTTGAGAAAATAAATGAGGTTTATAGGTAGCCTTTTAAAAACCTAAATATTTTACAAGGAATTGAATTTATAATGAAAAAACTAATAAACTTATTTAAAGAAAACAACGTACTAGCATTTAATATAATGGCAATTATATTAATAATAATATTTTCTATTTCAATAACACCAGTAACACTACAAAATGACACATTTTATACTATAAAAATAGGAGAATTAATAAACAATCATGGAATTGATATGAAAGACCATTTTTCATGGCATGAAGGATTACCATATACCTATCCACATTGGTTATATGATTTAATAACATACTTTGTATATGCTGGGTTTGGAGTGTATGGAATATATATTATGACATGTATATTATCTGCAATACTTGGAGTTTCAATATATATTGTTTGTAGAAAATTAGTAAAAAATGATATAATATCATTTGTAATAACAATGTTAGCAATGTATTTATTAAATCCATACATAGCAGCAAGAGCACAGCTTGTAACATTTATATTATTTATATGGACTATTTTCTTTATAGAGAAATTTATACAGACAAAAAAAATAAGATATGCAATTGCTTTAATTTTAATACCAATATTAATAGCAAATTTACACTTAGCAGTATGGCCTTTTTATTTCGTATTATATTTACCATATATAGCAGAATATCTAATTGCAATTTTTGCAGAAACAATAATATATCAGAAAATAAAGATTGCTTCATTAAATTATAGAATTAAAACATATAACAAAAAATTAAAAATTAAAGAAAATAACGAAATAAAAGAAAAACTAGAAAAAACTCAACAAAGACTTGAAAGAATACAAGAAAAAGTAAAAAAAGTAAGAATGAAGAGGGAATCTGAAATTAAAAATCCATACAAATTAATCATTAATAAAAATGATAATGTAAAATGGTTAATTTTAGTCATGATAATATGTATATTTACAGGTCTTCTAACACCATTAGGAGTAACACCATATACCTATTTGCCAGATACTTTAAGAGGAAATACAACTCAAAACATAAATGAACACTTGCCTTTAACATTAGCACAAGAAGAAAATATATTAACAGCAATTTTAATATTTTTAGCAATTTTGATATTTACAAAAACAAAAATAAGATTAAGTGATTTATTCATGCTATCAGGATTATGTTATTTAATGCTCCTAGCAAGAAGACAAATATCTATGTTCGTATTAGTTGGTTGTGTAATTCTTGCTAGATTAATATTTGATTTGTGTAAGATATATATAAAAGATGCAATTCCTAAAATAAACAAATTAGTTTCTTCATTTGTAAGTATTATACTAATAACATCAATAGTAGTTCTAATAAGTTATGATTTCTTTAAAGATAAAAAAGGTGCTGAAATAATAAGTACATCTAGTTATCCAGTTAAAGCTTGTGATTTTATATTAGAAAATATTGATTTAGGACAAGCAAGGTTTTATAATGAATATAATTATGGAAGTTATATGATTTTTAGAGGAATTCCTGTATTTATAGATTCAAGAGCAGACTTATATGCTCCAGAATTTAATAAAAGAAGTGATGACATTTTTATGGACTTTATAGAAACTTCAAATATTTCTGTATTTTATGAAGATACATTAGACAAATATAATATTACACATGTTATATTGTACGATAACTCTAAAATGAATATGATAATTGAAAAAACTCAAGATCCAAATTATAATAAATTATATGAAGATGATTATTTTGTAGTATATGAAAGATTATCAGAAAAAGAATAATTTGAAAGAAAAATTTTTCATAACTATGTGTGCTTTTAAGCCAAGTGAAAAATGAAAGTATTTAAAAATATTTATATTATAAAGATATTGAAAGGAATGACTTTTATAGTGAAAACAATTATTGCTAAAGAATCAGAAAATGATAGAATAGATGCATATATAGCAAAAAAAGAGGATATATCAAGAGTTACAGTACAAAGATTAATTAAAGAAGGAAAAATAAAAGTAAATGATAAAAAAACAAAACCTGCATATATAGTTGAAAAAGATGATATAATATCAATTGAAGAAGAAAAACCACAAGAAGTTGAGTTAAAACCTCAGAACATTCCTTTAGATATAATATATGAAGATGAAGATATAATAGTAATAAATAAACCTAAGGGAATGGTAGTACATCCGGGAAATGGAAATCCAGAAGGAACACTTGCAAATGCAGTTATGCAACATTGTAAAGGAAGTCTTTCTGGAATAGGCGGAAAAATAAGGCCAGGAATTGTTCATAGATTAGATAAAGATACATCTGGAATTATAATAGTAGCTAAAAATGACAAAGCACATATTTTACTTAGTGAACAAATAAAAAATCATGAAGTAAAAAAGACATATATAGCATTAACTAGAGGAATTATAAAGGAGAAAGAAGCTACTATAAATATGCCAATAGGAAGAAGTACAAAAGATAGAAAGAAAATGGCAGTAGATAGAAATGGAAAAGAGGCAATAACACATTTTAAAGTTTTAAATAGATATGATAAATATACTTTATTACAAGTGAAAATTGAAACAGGTAGAACACACCAAATAAGAGTTCATTTATCTCAAATAGGCTATCCAATTGTAGGTGATGAAGTATATTCAAATGGAAAAAATGAGTGGAATATAAAAGGACAATGCCTTCATGCAAAAAGCTTAGAATTTGAACATCCAATAACAAAAAAGAAAATGTATTTAGAAGCAAAAGTTCCAGAATATTTTAATATAATTTTAAAAGAATTAGAAGAAAGAAAAGTAAATTAGTAAAAGTAAGAAGGGAAGGAAAATTATTGGAAGAAATTAGATTACAAAAATTTCTAGCAAATGCTGGTATTGCATCAAGAAGAAAATGTGAAGAATTAATATCTAATGGAAAAGTAAAAGTAAATGGAGAAGTTGTAAAAGAATTAGGAACAAAAATAAATCCTAATTTAGATGAAGTTATATATAATGGAAAGAAAGTAGAGACAAATAATGAAAAAATTTATATTTTATTAAATAAACCGATTGGATATGTAACTACAGCAAAAGATCAATTTAATAGAAATTCAGTGTTAGATTTAGTAAAAATAAAAGAAAGAATAGTACCAGTAGGAAGGTTAGATATGTATACATCAGGTGCCTTAATATTAACAAATGACGGAGATTTTGTTAATAAAGTAATACATCCAAGTAAAAAAATAGATAAGACATATATAGTTACAATAAAGGGAGAAATAACAAAAGAAGAAATAAATAATTTAGAAGAAGGTGTTATAATTGATGAATATAAAACAAAACCAGCTAAAGTAAAAATTATAAAACAAGATAAAGAAAAAAAACAAACTAGAATAGCTATTACAATACATGAAGGTAGAAATAGACAAATAAGAAAAATGTGTAAGAGTATAGGAAAAAAGGTTTTAGCTTTACATAGAACACAAATTGGAAATATAAATGTTAAAGATTTAGAAATTGGAAAATGGAGATATTTAAGCATAGATGAAATAAACAGTTTTAATAAAAACTAAATAGAACAAATTTGGAAGCATTATAATTTATACTAATTTTATATTTTTTCTTTAATTTTCTGTAAATTTGTGTAAAAATATATATGTATATATTAGAAAAATTAATTTTCAAATATATACATATGAAGAGATAATTAATAAAATAGGAGGATTAGTTTATGGTAGAAGATAATGAAATAAGAGCAGAAGTATCACCTTTTGCAATAAGAGAAGGGGAAATAAAAGTTTTTGACGGTAAAGATGCATATGTATCTATGAACCAAATAGTAAATAAGATTAATTTAGGACATATTACAGATATTCATTTTGCAATATTAGATTTAGTAAATGAATTTGAATTTATAACTTCAAGACAAATTTTTCAGATGTTAAAAATAAAGGGAATTGAAATAGATTCACAAGACAAGCTAAACAGAAAATTAGATGTAATGATAAATTCAAAAATATTAACTAGATACTATTTTCTATCAGAAGATGGAAAGGGAATTTATAGAATTTATTGTTTAGAAAAAATGGGAAAATATTTATTAACTTCAAAAGAAAAAGATTGTACTTGGCAACCTTCTGATAATACAAAACCTGTTGTAATGATAAAGAAAAGATTAGTAGGAAATCAAACTTTAATTGCATATTTAAGGAAAGTTAAAGCTTTTGATAGTTATATAGTTAAACCTGCAATTAAAGCAAAAGTGGCAGGGAAAATATTTAAAGCATCTGGAGGAGCAGTAAAATTAACTAAAAATGGTAAGTCTATTCAATTTGTTTTTGAAGTAGTAAGAAGGGAATATGAGTGGAAAAAGAATTTAATAGAAAGAATGAGATTATATAAAGATTTTTATGATAATTTTATTCCAATGGATTCAGGATTTAAAACAATTCCTCAGTTAATATTAATTTGCGAAGATGAAAATCATATAAAAGAAACTTTTTATGAAATAGTGAAGAATGATATACAAATTTCTAAAATCAAATTATTATTTACAACAGACCTAAGACAAAATAAAGATACATTGCAAGATACTTTAGTAGAATTTAAAATTGATGAAAATAATAAATATAAAATGGAAAATATAGATTTAAAATTATTAGAATTATAAAGAACAAAGAGACAAGATTAAATTCTTTAATCTTTTAGATTAGTAGCATGTCGCGTATTTGTTCGCGCGCCAATTTTACACAGTAAAATTGTGTGCATTGATTGATGTTATAGAAAAAATCTTAGGTTAACCCTAAGATTTTTTTTGCTCTTAAAACATCATCATTATTTGCTTCTCGAACACTATCTAATTCATATTTTAAGTTAAGTTTTTCCCATTTATATTTTCCTAATTTATGATATGGCAAAATTTCTATTTTTTCTACAGTTTTTAATTCAGAAATAAATTTTTTTAAATCTAGCAAATCCTTTTCATCATCAGTAATTCCAGGAATTAAAACCTGTCTAATCCATAATTTTATACCATTTTCACTAGAATATTTTGCAAATTCAAGTTCTAATTTGTTAGAAAATCCAACTAAAGATTTACATTTTTCACTATTTATATGTTTAATATCTAATAGAAGTAAATCTGTTAGTGATAATAGTTTTTTTATATCTTCTGTTAAAGCTACCATACCAGAAGTATCAATACAAGTATGGATATTTTCATTTTTCAATTTAGTAAAAAGTTCAATTAAAAATTTAGATTGTAATAGCGGTTCTCCACCTGTTACAGTTACTCCACCATTAGGATAAATATAATTTTTATATCTAATTATTTTATTAAAAATATAATCTAAAGACTTATAACTTCCACCATTAATATCCCAAGTATCTCGATTATGACAATACTTACATTTTAAATTACATCCCTGTAGAAATAGAACAAATCTAATCCCAGGACCGTCAACTGTACCAAAAGATTCTATAGAATGTACTTTAGCATAATAGTTTAAATCTACTTTTTCCATAAATCTCCTTTTATTAAATTCTCTCATGAATAGTTCTATTTATTACATCTAATTGTTGCTCTCTAGTTAATTTTGTAAAATGAACAGCATAACCAGAAACACGAATAGTAAGTTGAGGATATTTTTCAGGATGTTCCATAGCATCTTCTAAAAGGCTTCTATCAAAAACGTTAACATTAATATGATGACCTGTTTGACTAAAATATCCGTCTAACATATTAACTAAGTTTGTAACTCTTTGTTCTTCATCTTTTCCAAGAGTTCCAGGTGTAATTGAAAAAGTATAGGAAATACCGTCTTCAGCTGAATCGAATGGTAATTTTGCAATAGAATTCATTACAGCAAGAGCACCATTTGTATCTCTACCATGAAGAGGATTAGCACCAGGACCAAAAGGACTACCAGCTTTTCTTCCGTCTGGAGTATTACCTGTTGCTTTACCATATACAACATTTGAAGTAATAGTAAGAATTGATAAAGTGTGTTTTGAATTTCTATAAGTTTGATGTTTTCTTAATTTATTCATAAATGTCTTTACAATAGAAACAGCAATTTCATCTACTCTATCATCATCATTACCGAATTTTGGAAAATCTCCTTCTACATCATAATCAACAGCAAGTCCTGCTTCATTTCTTATAACTTTAACTTTAGCATATTTTATTGCAGATAAAGAATCAGCAACAACTGAAAGACCAGCGATTCCACATGCCATTGTTCTTATTATTTCTCTATCATGAAGAGCCATTTCAATTGCTTCATAAGAATATTTGTCATGCATATAGTGTATTGCATTTAAAGCTTTAATATAAATTTTTGCAACATAATCCATCATTTGATCGAATTTTTTCATAACTTCATCATAATTTAAATATTCAGAGGTAATTGGTGCATATTCAGGAGTAATTTGTTTTCCAGAGATTTCATCTTTTCCACCATTTATTGCATATAATAAAGTTTTAGCAAGGTTTGCTCTTGCACCAAAGAATTGCATTTGTTTACCTATTTTCATTGGAGAAACACAACATGCAATACCATAATCATCTCCAAGAGTAATTCTCATTAAATCATCATTTTCATATTGAATAGAAGAAGTTTTTATAGATAAATCAGTTACGAATCTTTTAAATCCGTCAGGTAAATTTACAGACCATAATACAGTTAAATTTGGTTCAGGAGCAGGTCCTAAATTAACTAAAGTGTGTAAAATTCTAAAAGAATTTTTTGTAACTAAAGTTCTTCCGTCAATTCCCATTCCTCCTATACTTTCAGTAACCCAAACTGGATCTCCACTAAATAGTTCATTATATTCAGGAGTTCTTAAGAAACGTACTAATCTTAGTTTCATAACAAAATGATCCATAATTTCTTGAGCTTGTTCTTCTGTTAAAATTCCATTTTTTAAATCTCTTTCAAAATATATATCTAAAAATGTTGATGTTCTACCAATACTCATTGCTGCACCATTTTGATCTTTTATAGCTCCTAAGTATCCGAAATACAACCATTGAACAGCTTCTTTTGCATTGCTTGCAGGAGCAGATATATCAAAACCATACATGTTTGCCATATTTTTTAATTCTTTTAAAGCATTTATTTGCTCACTTATTTCTTCTCTTTGACGAATTATTTCTTCTGTAAAACAATCTACATCTAGTGTCTCAAGCTCCTGTTTTTTCTCTTCAATTAAAACATCAACACCATAAAGTGCAACTCTTCTATAATCACCTATAATTCTACCACGCCCATATCCGTCAGGAAGACCTGTAATTAAATGAGAACTTCTTGCTGCTCTTATATCAGGAGTGTATACACTAAAAACACCGTCATTATGTGTTTTTCTAACAGTATGGAATATTTTATCAACATCTTTGTCAACTTCTCTTCCATATGCTTCACAAGATTTTTCTACAATTCTTATACCACCAAAAGGCATAATAGCTCTTTTTAGAGGTTCATCTGTTTGTAATCCAACTATTTGTTCTAAATCTTTATCAATATATCCTGCTTTATGACTAGATATTGTTGATATAGTTTTTGTGTCTATATCTAAAACTCCACCATTTGAATCTTTTTCTTTTTTATAAAGCTCTAAAACTTCTTCCCATAATTTTTTTGTGTTTTCAGTTGCAGAACTAAGAAATGAAGAATCTCCATTATATGGTGTGTAGTTGTGTTGTATAAAGTCTCTTACATTAATTTCTGATTGCCAATCTCCTTTTTTTAAATCATTCCATTGTTTGAAATCCATAAAAAACCTCCTTATATTTATTAAAATATTATATAAAATTAAATTTAAACTACTATATTACTGAAGAAATATGAAAAATTTTTCAGTAAATTTATTGTTATTTTATAAAATAAATTCGTGTGAACATTCGTTAAAATAATAAAATATTCTTTGTATAGTATGTTCAAAATGGTATAAAATATAAATAATTTTTAAAAATCTTTGCACACGAAAAAACTGGCATGTAATTGATCTAAAAGCTCAAAAACTAATCATGCCATTTTTTTTCTTCATAGTGTTTTTTAATTAGAAATATCGTCATCTTCTTCTGCAATTGCTTTAGCTACTTTATAAATAAGTTTTTGTTTTTCAGGTGTACAACCTTGTAAAAGTTCTGAAAACTCTTTATTTAAATATGTAGCAGAATTACTAGAAGCACCATTTAATAAATAACCTTCTGTAACATCTAAAATATTACAAATTTGATTTAATCTTTTTAAATTAACATGAGAGTTGCCTCTTTCTACTCTACTTAAGAAAGCAACTGAAATATCTATTTTTTCTGATAATTCTTCTTGTGTAAGGTTTTTTGCAAGTCTTGCTTGTTTAATTCTAGAACCTATAATATTATAATCTAATGCCATTTTTATTTCATTCCTTCCTAAGGTATTAATCTGGTTGAAAATTATTATTTAATTATTTTTCGACCGTATCACCTTTCTATGGTAAAAATAATAGCATTTTATAGTTTAAATTTACAGTAAGTTCTGAGTAAAAAACAATCTAATAAGTTAAAATAAACAAGCAAAATACAATACAAGAAAATGTCAAAATTTGACGAAAAAGGAAGAAATTTGATGAAAAAAAGAGCAAAAATAAGGAAAGATAGTTGAAAACAATGCTCTTTTGTAAAAATATTGTGAAATAAGTAAAAAATATGTATACATAATTTGCAAATGGAGAGAATATATAGTATAATATCTAACAGTCGCGCATAAAAGCTAGAAGGAGAGTGAATCATATTTTAAAAAGGAAACTAAAATTTTATACAAAAGAAAGTTTAAAGTTTCTAATTATCAGTTTTATAGCAATTGGTATAATAAGTGCGATAATATTAATAAAATATAAACCAATATATAAAGTAAAATTAGCAAATAATGAAATAGGATATGTTCAAAATAAAAAAGAATTCGAAGAAACATTAAAAGATAATATACAAAAGACTTGTAATGGAAAAGTAATAGATAATATTACTTTTAATAATGAACCTAGTTATGAATTAAGCTTAATAGAAAGAAATCAAAAAATATCAGAAGAAGAAGTATTAACAGCAATAAAGCAAGAAATGCAAATTACTTATCAATATTTTGAAATAGCTTTAGATGGAAATACAGTAGATGCAGTAAATACAAAATCTGAAGCAGAAGATTTAGTAAAGTTATTAAAGCAAGAAAATTCATCTGATAATTTAGATTTAAGTATAATTGAAAAATATACTCAAAATGAAAATGATGTCAAAACAAATAATGTAGAGACAGTAAAAGTTGCTATGCAAAACAAGATAGAAGAAAATAAAATCATAGAGCAAGAAAAGAAGGAAGAAGAAGAAAGGCAAAATGCAATACCTTCTATTAATGGAATAAAATTAGCAGTAACTCCAATATCTGGAACAATAACTTCAAGATATGGAGCAAAAAGTAGAATTAGAAAATCTACACATACAGGATTAGATATTGCAGCAACAAAGGGAACACCAATTAAAGTAGTTGCAGACGGAACTGTTACTTGTGCTTCTTATCAAGGCTCATATGGTAATTTAGTAAAAGTAGATCATGGTAATGGAGTGGAAACTTGGTATGCACATACAAGTAAAATGAATGTTAAAGTTGGGCAAAAAGTTTTAGCAGGTGATATAATTGCAACAGTTGGTTCAACAGGAAATTCTACAGGTCCTCATCTTCATCTGGAAGTAAGAATTAATGGAGAACATGTAGATCCAAGTTTGTATTTTTATAAGTAAATCATTTTCTAGAATATTACTTTTATTATTGGAAATTATACAACCACATTTTTTTGTTAACCACATTTTTGTAGAATTTTCTGTTGGCTTTCCTTTGGATATATGTACAAGAATTGGCTAATTATTTTCATTTATACCAAAATATACAATATACCGGTGTATTGTTTCAAATATATTAGGTACTTTCTAGTACTACTTCTTTTGCTATTCTGCAACAGTATGCCGCACGTTGTTCTACAAATTGCCATTTTTTACATAAATCATCATTTCTTATAGTTATTCAAAATGTTATGAACACTATTGCTAAAAAATTTTCTATTATAAATACAGAAATAAATTTCTCTCCCAAATTTGAAAAAATTTTTTTACTTGAACTTATATCAAATTTATAGTAAACTATTATTATAAATTTATCTGGTAATATCCAGTTTATCATGTAAATAATAATAAAGGAGGTTAATATGGGAATCCCAACAGTAAAGTTAAACTATAAACTATATGCCGGAAGAGGAACTGATGATGAAATTGCCTATAAAGTTCCTTGGGAAAATGTTAATAAAGTTAATAGAGCAATAAAAATAAAGACAGAGAGAAACAAAGTAGAACGAGTTACACCTTCAGAGGCTAAAGGTTATGTTGTCGGAGGAGATGGTGAAGAAAGGTAGTTTTTTGTGTATAAGTATTACCCAGTTATGTTGTAATTTCAAATTTGACACTTTTGAAAGAGTAAGAAGTCTGTAACGCAGTATATATCTGTGATACAGATTTTTTGTTATATACCACATTGCGATAAATTACGCAAGAGAAAAAAAATCATTTTTTTATCCTGAGAAATATTAATATTACCTTGACAATATTTTCTAATAATATATAATAAATGTGGTTAAACTAAAGATATAAGGAGGATATAAAAATGTCTGAAAAAGAAACTTTTGAAGAAGAACAAAAAATAAAACAAATGATAGATGAATTAGTAGAAAAAGCAAAAATAGCTTCACAAGAATACATGAAATTAAGTCAAGAAGAAGTAGATAAAATAGTAAAAGCAATGGCAATGGCAGGACTTGAACATCATATGGAACTTGCAAAACTTGCAGTAGAAGAAACAAAAAGAGGAATTTACGAAGATAAAATTACAAAAAATATGTTTGCAACAGAATATATTTATCACAGCATAAAATACGAAAAAACAGTTGGAATAATAAATAAAAATGAAGAAGACGACTATGTTGAAATTGCAGAACCAGTTGGTATTATTGCAGGAGTTACACCTGTTACAAATCCTACATCAACAACAATGTTTAAATCAATAATTTCTGCAAAAACAAGAAATGTAATAATATTTGGATTTCATCCGTCTGCACAAAAATGTAGCAGTATGGCTGCAAAAATTTTAAGAGATGCTGCAATAAAAGCTGGAGCTCCAGAAAACTGTATTTTATGGATAGAAGAGCCTTCTATTCTAGCAACAAGATATTTAATGAATCATCCAGGTGTAAATCTAATACTTGCAACAGGAGGAACAGGAATGGTAAAATCAGCCTATTCTTGTGGAAAACCTGCATTAGGTGTTGGACCTCGGAAATGTACCTTGCTATATAGACAAAACTGCTAAATTAAAAACATCTGTAAATGATTTGGTATTATCAAAAGCATTTGATAATGGAATGATTTGTGCTTCAGAACAGGCAGTTTTAGTAGATAAACAAATTTATCAAGAATTCGAAAAACTAATGAAACAAGCAGGTTGCTATTTTGTAAGTCCAGAAGAAAAGCAGAAATTGGCAGAGTCAATGTTTGAATATACAGATGAATATGGATATAAATTAAAATCACATGTTCCAGGAAAAAGTCCATATGATATTGCAAAAGAAGCCGGTTTTGAAGTACCAGAGGATACTAAAGTTATTGTAGTATATGAAGAGGGAATAGGAAGAGAATATCCTTTTTCAAAAGAAAAATTAAGTCCAGTTTTAACTTATTATATAGTAGAAAATAAAGAAGAAGGAATAAACAAATCAGAAAAACTATTAGAATTTGGTGGATTAGGACATTCTGCAGTTATTCATTCTGAAAATAAAGAAACAATTCTAAAATTTTCAAAAACTATGAAAGCAGGAAGAATTATTGTAAATTCGCCTTCTACACATGGTGCTATAGGAGATATTTATAACACAAATATGCCTTCACTTACACTTGGATGTGGTTCATTTGGAGGTAACTCAACAACAGCAAATGTTTCTTCAGTAAATTTAATAAATATCAAAAGAGTAGCAAAAAGGAGGGTTAATATGCAGTGGTTTAAAATTCCAGATAAAATATATTTTGAAGCAGGTTCAATTGCATATTTAGAAAAAATGCCAGATATAGAAAGAGCTTTTATTGTAACAGATGAGTCAATGATAAAATTAGGATATATAGATAAAATACTATTTCATTTAAGAAGAAGGCAAAAATATGTACATTCAGAGATATTTAGTGAAGTAGAATCAGATCCTTCTTTTGAAACAATAAAAAAAGGCGTAAAGGCAATGCAGAATTTTAATCCAGATGTTATTATTGCTTTAGGAGGCGGAAGTCCAATAGATGCTGCAAAAGGAATGTGGTTATTTTATGAACATCCAGATGCAGATGTAGAAGGTCTAAAACTTAAATTTATGGATATTCGTAAACGTACCTATAAATTTCCTAAATTAGGAATAAAAACAAAAATGGTCGCAATTCCAACAACATCAGGAACAGGTTCTGAAGTTACATCTTTTGCAGTAATCACAGATAAAGAAAAAAATAAAAAATATCCTTTAGCAGACTATGAGTTAACACCAGATGTAGCAATAGTAGATCCTGATTTAGTAATGAGTCTTCCAAAATCAATTACAGCAGATACAGGAATGGATGTATTAACACATGCACTAGAGGCATATGTTTCTAATATGGCATCAGATTATACAGATGGACTTGCTGAAAAAGCAGTGGAATTAGTATTTAAATATTTAGAAGAAGCATACAATAATGGGGATAGCAAAATAGCAAGAGAAAAAATGCATAATGCAAGTACAATTGCTGGTATGGCATTTACAAATGCATTTTTAGGAATAAGTCATTCAATTGCACATAAAATAGGTGCTGAATTTCATATGCCACATGGAAGAATAAATGCGATATTACTACCATATGTTATAAAATATAATGCTAGTAAACCAACAAAATTTGTATCTTTTCCAAAATATGAATATTATATTGCAGATGAAAAATATGCTCAAATAGCTAAAAAAGTAGGACTTAAAGCAGAAAACGTAGAGCAGGGAGTAGAAAGTTTAATAGAAAGAATAAATGAACTTAATAAAAATCTAGGAATACCAAAATCTTTTAAAGATGCTGGAATTAATGAGCAAGAATTCTTAGCAAAAATTGATCTTTTAGCAGATAGAGCTTTTGAAGATCAATGTACAACAGCTAATCCAAGACTTCCTCTAGTTAGTGAGCTAAAAGAAATAATGTTAGATAGTTATTATGGTAAGTAGAAGAAAAACTAATGAATTCTAAATAAAAGTATTCATTAGTTTTTAATCTATTAGGAAATACTATGAAACTTTTTTGTTTCGCAACTCAAAGTGAAAATAAATAATATATATTTTATTTTCAAAAGAAAGTTATGCTGACTTTTCTAATAAGTTAAAAAATGCACACAATTTTCCTTGAGTAAAAATTGTATAAATATTATAAAAGAAAGTGTTTTGATTATGAATAAAAGAAAAATATTTGGATATATGAAAAATGTAAAAACATATATAAAAAATAAATATAATAAAAGTAAAAATAAAATTTTAAATGATAAAGAATTAAAAAAAATAAGTCAATTAGATAAAAGAGAGTTAATAGAATATTTTTTTCGACTTTTAGATAGTGAAACACAGCTACAACAAAAATATGAAAAAATTGAAGATATGCAAATAGAAATACAAAATACAATAAACTTATTTGAAGCAAAAAAAGTAGAAGAGGCAAATCAAAATATTTCACCATTAGATATTGATATTTATGGGGGTAATGAAAATGTGTATAAACACATGAATTATAAACAAATCCAACAATTTAAATCAAAATTAGATACAATAAAAAGTGAAATAGATGAAAAAAAACAAAAAAATGAAGAAAGATTATTAAGAATTTTAGAAATTATAGGAGAAACAGAATTCATATATGATGAAATGAAAGAAGATGACGTTAAAAATATTTCATCAAACATTTTATATAAAATTATAACAAAATTACCTAGTGATAAACAAGCACAAGCATATAAAAATCCAATAATTAATCAGAAAATTGAAGAAGCCAATATACTTATTGAAATATTTTTAAATCCTTTTATTGATGCTAGATATGAATTAAAAGAAAGAATAGAAAATTTGTCCGACAAAGAGGTTGCTAGAATTCTTTTTAAATATAAAATTGAAGAAAATGCAGATGATGATTTTATCAAGAATATAATTAGTGAAAAAATAAGAACAGATTTAGTAAAATATAAGTATTTTATGATTGCTCATTTGGACGATTTTATAAATTTAATAGAAAAAATAGATAAAAAGATAGACATACCAAGTATGCTTTTACAAAGAACTAAAAGAGATATAAAAAATGATGAATCAAGGAAAAAAGCATTAGTAGAGTATTCAAAAAAATATGATAAACCAATAGAAGATAAACTTCAAGATATAGAATTATATAAAAAGAGAGTAGAAGAAACATATTTTGCTTTAATAAAACAAATATATAAAAAAACAAATTTTCAAGAATTAGATTCTGTAACTAAAATAAACATTATCAGAAATCAAATTTTACAAGATTTGAAAAGATTTGAATTATATATTGATAAGGGGATTTTTGATAATATCGATTTATTAAGTGAAGAAAGATTACAACCGCTTAAAAGAGAAGAAAAAATTAAATTATTTTTTAAATTGCAGATAGATATTTATAAAAGAATAGCATATTTAGATAATTGCTTAATTAAAGATAGTATCAAGAAAAAACGAATAGAAAATTTAAAGAAAGTTAATTTAAGAATACGAGAATTATATATAGCTTTAAAAACTGAAAAAGAGGTAGATGAAAATATTTTATAATATTTTTCACATAAAAAACACAAATAAAATATAATTAGATAACAAATAAAAAGTAGAATACGCATATACTAAAGAATAGAAAAAAATTTAAACTCTTATAAAGGAGTGAGGAAAATGAAACAAAAAGTAAAAGGTGAAGAAACCCTGCTGAAAATAGAAAACTTTATAGAAAAACAAGAACCAATAAAAGCAAATGACAAAACATATGAAAAAATAATATTCATATATTCTGTGGCAATAAAAGAGCTACTAACAAAATTAGAAATACTAAAAGATGAATTCAAAATATTTTATGATTATGATATAATAGATCATATACAAACAAGAATTAAAAAACCAGAAAGCATAATAAAAAAGATGCAAGACAAAGGTTATGAACTTACATATCAAATGATGATAGAAAATATAAACGATATTGCAGGAATAAGAGTAATATGTCCATTAAAAAAAGACATTTTTTCGGTAAGAAATTTGGTAGAAAAATTGCCAGGGATTAGATTATTAAAAGAAAAAGATTATGTAACAAATCCTAAAAAAAGTGGATATTCAAGTTATCATTTAATTGTAGAAGTTCCTGTAACATTATCACAAAGAATAATATATGTTAAAGTAGAAATTCAAATAAGAACTATGGCAATGGACTTCTGGGCAAGCTTAGAACATAAGATGAAATATAAAGCAAAAGGAACAATAACAAAAAAGACATCAAAAGAACTTATTGAATATGCAAAAATAATAACAAAATTAGACAATAAAATGATGTTATTAAATAAAGAAGTATAATGTAAAGATTTATGAATATAGTGGCGTAAAGAAAAAATTTAAGACAAAAATTTTATAATAAAGATTATAAGTTTGTTTTAATTTAATTATATGCCACTATTTATACAATGCTGTCAGCCTAAGATTATTATAATCATTTTTTTACACTTTGTATGTCGCAACTTCCAGAATAAAAAATACTAGTCTGTAAGTTGCTCCAATCTCATTCGTTAACACTCATTTGGTCGCGTGTGTAGTGTTTTCAAAATGATTATAATAATCTTAGGCTGACAGCATTGACTATTTATATTTGTACAATTAAAAAATGATTACACACAATTTTCCTTGTGTAAAATTGGCGCGAGAACAAAGACTCGACATGTAACTAAGCTAAAAAGTTAAAGAATTTAATCATGTCACTTTTGTTCTGTAAACTATTTTAATTTTTTGAAAAAATAAGAAGGATTTATGTAAAATGCGTCGAATATTATAAATGTATATCAATTTTTGTAAAAGAAAGAGAGGTAAAAAATGCGATATAGTGAAGAAACAATTGAAGAAGTTAGACAAGCAAATGATATAGTAGATGTTATTTCACAATATGTGCATTTAAAAAGAAGCGGAAGAAATTTTTTTGGATTATGCCCATTTCATAATGAAAAATCTCCATCTTTTTCTGTCTCACCAGATAAACAAATATTTCATTGCTTTGGATGTGGAGTAGGAGGAAATATTTTTACATTCCTTACAAAAATTGAAGGAATAACATTTATAGAAGCAGTCCAAAACTTAGCTAAAAGAGCAAATATACAATTGCCTACAATAGAGGGTAATTTACAGGACTTAGAAAGAGAAAAACTAAAACAAAAAGTATACAAAATAAATGAATTCGTCGCTAAATATTATCATGAAAACCTTTATAAAAACACATCAAAAATAGCACAAGAATATGTAAAAAAAAGAAAATTAAATAATGAAACATTACAGTCATATCAAATAGGATTTTCTGGAACATTTAATGAATTATATAAAGAATTAATAAAACAAGGATTTGAAGAAAAAGAAATATTAGAAACAGGACTAGTAAACAAAAATGATAATGGTACATTTATAGATAGATATAGAAATAGGCTTATGTTTCCAATATGTGATATTAGAGGAAAAGTAATTGCTTTTGGAGGAAGAGTATTAGATGATTCAAAACCTAAATATATAAATTCACCAGAAAATGTTGTATATAGTAAAGGTAAACATTTATATGGATTAAATGTAGCAAAAAAAGGAGATATAAGTAGATTACTTATAGTAGAAGGATATATGGATGTAATTTCACTTCATCAAAGAGGAATTACAAATGTAGTTGCAGCTTTAGGAACAGCATTAACACAATCACAAGGTTGGTTATTAAGAAAAAACTCTCAGCAAGTTATATTAAGTTTCGATTCAGACGGTGCAGGCCAAACTGCTATTGTAAGGTCATTAGAAATTTTGCAAAACATGGGATGTGATATGAGAGTACTTCAAATGGACGGAGCAAAAGATCCAGATGAATATATTATAAAATATGGAAGTGCAAGGTTTCAAAATATAATGGACAAAGCTTTATCATTGGTGGAATATAAAGTAAAGTTACTAAGAAATAATTTGAATTTAGAAAATATAAATGATAAAATAAAATTTTTAAATGAAATAGCAAAAATAATAGCAAAAATAGATAATACTATGGAAAAAGAACTTTATATAGAAAAAATAGCCAATACATATAATATATCAAAAGATGCTATTTATGCAGAAGTAAATAAAATAACATATTCAAATACATCAGGAATCAAAATTTTAGAAAAAGCAAAACCAGTACAAAAAAGGGAAAACTTAGAACAAAAAGAAAAAGTATCTGAAGAAATAAAGAAAAGAGAAGATACAATTTTATCTATATTACTTATAGGGGATATAAACTTATATCAAATAATAAAACAAAACATTAAACCAGAGGAATTTCAAAGTGAAATAGACAAAGAAATTGCTAAAAAATTGTATGAAGAATATGAAAAAGGAAATAGTAATATTATTAGTATTATAGATCAGTTAGAAGAAAAAGAACAAAATCACATAACAAAAATTATGGCAGAAGATTATGGAATTGAAGATATAGAAAAAGCAATAGATGATATATTTCAAAATTATGAAAAAGAAAAATGCAAAATTAGAAGGGTAGAGATATTAAAAGAATTAAAAAGTGATATAGACGAAACAAAAAAAATAGAGCTAGAAAATGAACTAAATTATATAGTACTAAAATTAGCTAAAATTAAATAGGGGTGAAAAATTTTGAATAAAGAAGAAAATATAAATAATGAAGAGAAAAAGAAAAATCAAGAAAACTCTATAAAAAAAGAGATTAAAGAAAAAATAAAAAAACAAAATGTAGAAAACAAAGAAAATAATAAAATAACAGAAGATGAAAAAATAAAAGAAGAAAAAGTAAAAAACATATTAAAAAAAGCAAAAGAAAAAGGAAAAATAACATATGGAGATTTAGCAACAGAATTAGATGATGTAAATCCTGACCAAATAGATAAAGTGTTTAATGCATTTGAAGAATTAGGTGTGGATTTATTACAAGACGAATTTGATGAAGAGCCTGATATAGAAGATTTAAAAGAAGTAGAAGACTTAAAATTAGATGAAATTACAGATACAAGTTATGAAGGAATAAATGTAGATGATCCTGTAAGAATGTATTTAAGAGAAATAGGACGTATTCCGCTATTAACATTTGAACAAGAATTAGATTTAGCAAAAAGAATTTTAGAAAATGACGAAGAAGCAAGAAAAGAACTTGCAGAATCTAATTTAAGATTAGTAGTAAGTATAGCAAAAAAATATGTAGGAAGAGGAATGCTATTTTTAGACTTAATACAAGAAGGAAATATGGGGTTAATAAAAGCAGTAGAAAAATTTGACTATACAAAAGGCTTTAAGTTTAGTACTTATGCAACATGGTGGATAAGACAAGCTATAACAAGAGCTATAGCAGATCAAGCAAGAACAATAAGAATACCAGTTCATATGGTAGAAACAATAAATAAACTTATAAGAACATCAAGACACTTATTACAACAATTAGGAAGAGAACCAACCCCAGAAGAAATTGCTGTTGAAATGGAAATACCAGTAGAAAAAGTAGCAGAAATACAAAAAATTGCACAAGATCCAGTATCATTAGAAACACCAATAGGAGAAGAAGATGATAGTCATTTAGGAGACTTTATTCAGGATGATGATTCTCCAGCACCAAATGATGCAGCAGCATATACCATGCTAAAAGAACAGTTACAGGAAGTTATGCAAACACTATCAGCAAGAGAAGCAAAAGTATTAGAATTAAGATTTGGACTAAGAGACGGAAAAGCTAGAACACTAGAAGAAGTAGGAAAAGAATTTAATGTAACAAGAGAAAGAATAAGGCAAATTGAAGCAAAAGCATTAAGGAAATTACGTCATCCAAGTAGAAGTAAAAAATTGAAAGATTATATGACATAAAGAATGGAATAAGGAGAAATATCAATATGGAAAATATCATAAACTTTTTTAAACAATTTACTATTGAAAATATGATAAATTTGTTAATTGCAATAGGAATAGTAATTCTTTTTAGAATAACAAGTTCAGGATTTTCATACTTGGTATTAAAAATTTTTAATAAAAAATTATCTAAAAAACAAATAAAAGAAAACCCTTTTTATGATCCATTAAAAAACTTCTTTATATTTTTTGGAATATATATTGCATTGGAATTTTGGAATATATGTTTTGGAATAAATGTAAATATATTAATTGCTATAAGAAAAATTTTTCAAATATTAACAATACTTATTTTTGCAAATGGATTGTCAAAAAGTCTTTCAACAGATTCTCGTTTTATAAATAAAATAAGAGGAAAAGTCAATAAAAATATAGATGATACCATGCTTAATTTTATTTTAAAAACAGTAAGAGTTATAATATATATAATTGCTGGATTTTTAATTATTACAGAACTTGGATATAATTTAAATGGATTAATTGCAGGTTTAGGTATAGGTGGTGTAATAGTAACACTTGCCGCACAAGATACAGCTAAAAATTTATTTGGTGGATTAGTAATATTTATAGACAAACCATTTATAGTTGGAGATTGGATACAAATGGCTCAATTTGAGGGAACTGTTGAAGATATAACTTTTCGTAGTACTAGAATAAGAACTTTTGAAAATTCAGTTGTAAATATACCTAATTCAATTTTATCAAATTCTTCAATTATTAATTGGAGTCGTATGGAAAAAAGAAGATATAAACTAAACTTAGAATTAGAAGCGGATACACCATTAGAAAAGGTAGAAAAATTACGTCAAAGAATAGAAAAAATGTTAGAGGAACATAAAAGAGTAATAGATGATTCTATAATAGTAAGATTTGATTCAATAACAGAAAATGGAATAAATATTTTAGTATATAGTTATACAAACTCGGTTGATTATAATACTTTTTTAGAAGAAAAAGAAATGATAAACTATAAAATAATGCAATTATTAAAAGAAGAAAATATTAATTTAGCTTATCCAACAAGAACAGTTTTCTTAAAGAATTAGAATATATTATATAAAAGTCGCTTCGCTTAAATAATTGCACTCAATTTTACTTGCATAAAATTGGCGCGAGAACAAATCTACGGAAAACCAAAGAGAGAAGTTAAAGTTTATACAAAATAAATGGCTTTTCGATTTGTTATTAATATACAAAATATAAGTACAGTTTTAAAAAATAATATAAATATTTTTTACTACAATCAAAATATTAAAAAAGTAAGAGCGAAACTAAAAGAGTATTAAATAAAATTTTAGTTTCGTTTTTTTGTTTGAAAATTATAATAAAAAATTCACTTATTAGACACAAAAAACATGTATAATTTAAAATAACTATCAGGAAAAATCTATTAAAGAAAAAATTAGATAAGGTTAAGATAAGGAAAATGGATTTGCTATTTGTGCATTTTGTTTCGCAAATATGCATGTCCAAGCAATTTAAACTTTATTGTATTTAAAAAACTTTTTTATAGCATTTTGTTTATAGCAATTTATTAAAAATGTAAGAGAGGTTTGAAAGGAAAAGATTTCATAACACTTGTGTACATTAATTTAAGAGAGAAAGGAATTGATTTTAGAATGGATAATTGCATATTAATAGTAGATGATGAAGCAAGAATGAGAAAGCTAATAAAAGACTTTTTACAAGCAAAAGGATTTTCTATTTTAGAAGCAGAAGACGGAGAAAAAGCTTTAGAAATGTTTGAAGAAAACAAATCAAAAATTAATTTAATTCTACTAGATGTAATGATGCCAAAACTAGACGGGTGGTCTGTATTAAGGCAAATAAGGCAGAATTCTAAAGTTCCAATAATAATGCTAACTGCAAGAGGTGAGGAACAAGATGAGTTATTTGGTTTTGAATTAGGTGTAGACGAATATATATCAAAACCATTTAGTCCTAAAATTCTTGTAGCAAGAGTAGAGTCAATATTAAAAAGAACTCAAAAAGATGTTAAACAAATAAAAGATTATGGAGGAATAGAAGTAGACAAAGAAGGAAGAACTGTTAAAGTGGACGGAAAGCCAATAGAATTAAGTTTAAGAGAGTATGAGTTATTAATATATTTAATTGAAAATGAAAATATAGCCTTATCAAGAGATAAAATATTAAATAATGTATGGAATTATGACTATTATGGAGATTCTAGAACAATAGACAGTCATATAAAAAAAATAAGACATAAATTGGGTAAAAAAGGAAAATACATACAAACTATGAGAGGTGTAGGTTATAAATTTGAAATAAAATAAAAATTTAAATAAGGAAAATTAAAAAATGCAAAATATAAAACAAAGTTTAAAATCTGTTAGAGTAAAATTATTTTTAACATTAAGTTTGGTTATATTATTAATAATAACTTTCTTAATAATATTAAATAATGTAGTTTTAGGAACATTTTTTTTATACAGTAAGACAAAAACATTAAAATCTGTATATGAACTTACTAATAATTACTATAATAATGTCGATAGTAATATAAATATAGAAACAGAATTAGAAAAAATAGCTATAAAAAATAATTTTGATATTTTAATAAGAGATAATCAGAATGTAAATATATATACATCAAGCAAAGATTTTTTTTCTACTCTAGGACAAATGAATGCAATGACAAATATATTAACTTTAAATTCTGGTGAAATTTTAGAACAAGAAGATGAATATACAATTAGAAAAATAAAAGATGTAAAAAATGGTATTACATATGTTTTATTATCTGCAAGTTTAGACAATGGTTATTTATTATATACCAGAATACCTATTACAGCAATACAGGAGAGTGTAAAGATATCAAATAATTTTTTATATCTTATAGCAGGATTTACAATATTAATCGCAGCAATAATTGTTTCTGTAGTATCAAGAAAATTTACTGATCCAATACTTGAATTAAACGGTATAGCTAAGAAAATGTCAAATTTAGACTTTAGTCATAAATATAGGATTACAGATGCAGATGATGAAATAAATAATTTAGGAAAAAGTATTAACACAATGTCAGATAAATTAGAAAAAACTATAAAACAATTAAGAAATACTAATATAGAATTAGAAAAGGATATAGAAGAAAAATCTAAAATAGATGAAATGAGAAAAAGTTTTATTTCAGATGTATCGCATGAATTAAAAACTCCAATAGCTTTAATACAAGGGTATAGTGAAGGGTTATTAGAAAATGTAAATACAGATGAAGAAAATAGAAGATTTTATGCAGAAGTTATTTTAGACGAAACTAATAAAATGGACAGATTAGTAAAACAACTATTAGAATTGATGAAGTTAGAATACGGAAAACGTGAATTTAATGATACTGTATTTAATATTGTAGAATTAGAACAAGAGATAATAAAAAAATCTAAAGTTATGCTAGAAGAGAAAAAGGTACAAATGGTATTTGATAATTCTAAAGAAATAAACGTAGTTGCAGATGATTTTTATATCGAACAAGTTATTACAAATTATTTTACTAATGCAATAAAAAATGTTCAAGAAAGAAATTCTAAAAATATAATAAAAATAGAAAATGAAGTAGATGTAGAGAAAAATAAAGTGAGAGTAAAGGTATTCAATACTGGAGATAATATAAAAGACGAAGATATGACAAGAATATGGAATAGATTTTATAAAGTCGATACATCTAGAAATAGAGAACAAGGAGGAACAGGAATAGGACTTGCTTTTGTAAAAGCTATTATGAACAATTATGGAAATAATTATGGAATTGTAAATAAAGAAGACGGTGTAGAATTTTATTTTGAATTAGATTTAAAGATATAGAGAGTGAATTTTTACTGTTATTTTAAATGTAATAGTAAATAATAGGGCTCTCTTTTTTTTGTTTCTAATATATTAAATCCATTGCACACAATTTTGACTCCGCAAAATTGGCGCAGAACAAATTTACTTAAAAGCCAAAGAGAAAATATAAAATTAGTAAAAATGTTAAGGCTTTCCTATTATATAGAATTCGCTTCGCTCCAATAATAGTATTTTCCATCCACATTATATTGTTGTAAATATAACATTTTAGAAAATATATGTCGTTACTAGTTAATGAATTTAATGATAAAGAACAAAAGCGACATGATTTAATTCTTTAACTTTTTAGCTTAGTTATATGTCGCGTCTTTGTTCGCGCGCCAATTTTACGCAAGTAAAATTGTGTGCATTAATTGCTGTTATAGGAAAATCTTCGATTTTTCCTATAACATAAGAAAATTGGACGTTAGCGAAATCAAAGATTTCGACGTCCACATGCACAAAATTGCTTT
>CALXAU010000012.1 GCA_944386355.1 uncultured Clostridia bacterium | reverse complement strand
AATTAACTTTAGTAGCAACAGTAAAACCAGACAATGCAACAAATAAAAATGTAACATGGAAATCAAGTAATGAAGAAATTGTAACAGTAGAAAATGGAGTAGTAACAGCCAAAAAGGAAGGAACAGCAACAATTACAGTAACAACTGTTGACGGAAATAAGACAGCAACATGTACTATTACAGTAGAAGAAGAAAATACAGAACCAAGTATAATAGCAGTAACAGGAGTAACTCTAAATCAAACAGAAAAAACATTAAAAGTAGACGAAAAATTAACTTTAGTAGCAACAGTAAAACCAGACAATGCAACAAATAAAAATGTAACATGGAAATCAAGTAATGAAGAAGTGGCAACAGTAGAAAATGGAATAGTAACAGCCAAAAAGGAAGGAACAGCAACAATTACAGTAACAACTGTTGACGGAAATAAAACAGCAACATGTGAAATAAAGGTAGAAAAAGAAAATACAGAACCAAGTATAATAGCAGTAACAGGAGTAACTCTAAATCAAACAGAAAAAACATTAAAAGTAGACGAAAAATTAACTTTAGTAGCAACAGTAAAACCAGACAATGCAACAAATAAAAATGTAACATGGAAATCAAGTAATGAAGAAATTGTAACAGTAGAAAATGGAGTAGTAACAGCCAAAAAGGAAGGAACAGCAACAATTACAGTAACAACTGTTGACGGAAACAAAGCAGCAACATGTACTATTACAGTAGAAGAAGAAACAGAACCAATAATTGCGACAGTAACATATGATAAAACAGAATTAACAGATGAAAATGTAACAGCAACAATAACATTTAATAAAGAAAATGTAACAATAACAAATAATGACGGTAAAAATACGTATATATTTAAAGAAAATGGAAGTTTTACATTTAAATATCAAGACAATGAGGGAAATACAGGCGAAGCTATAGCGAAAGTAACATGGATAGATAAAACAACAGTAGAAGTAGAATATAGTACTACAGAAGAAACAGAAGAAAAAGTAATAGTAACAATAAAATCAGAAGCTAAGTTAAAAGAAATAGCAGGTTGGAACTTATCAGAAGATGGACATACATTAACAAAAGAATATAATAAAAATACAGAAGAGACAATTTATGTAGAAAATGAAAATGGTAAAGTACAAGAAGTAAAAATAAAAATAGATAATATAAAAGAAAATGAAGAAGAAAATAATAATCCAGAAGAGAATAATCCAAATAATAATACACAAGATAAAAATACTTCAAACGATAATATGCAGGATAAAAATAATACATCAAACAACAATAAAACTGAAAATACAAAAAAAGAAAATGTATCACCAGGAATACTTCCTCATACAGGTAATACAAGTATTTTATTAATAGCAATTGCAATTGTCAGCATTATAGGGATAGTTTCTTATATAAAAATAAAAAAATATAAAGATGTCAAATAAATTAAAAAAGAATATTAAGAAACAGTAAGGAAAAATATTCAAGTTTTTTAACAAAATTTTCTATAAAAAGATATTTATCGTACAAGTAGTCATGATAAATATCTTTTTCAATCTATCACAATGTACACCTATTAAAACAAAAATCTATAATTTTTCAAATTTATTCTATATAAAATAATAATTTCTGTGATATAATTAACAAAAAAAGAGGGAGACAAGAATAATGTCAAAATTTGTACACTTACATATACACAGTGAATATAGTTTATTAGACGGAGCAAACAGAATAAAAGATTTGCCAAAAAGAGCCAAAGAATTAGGAATGGAAGCAATTGCACTAACAGATCATGGAGTGATGTATGGAGCAATAGACTTTTACAAAGCATGCAAAAACGAGGGAATAAAACCAATAATAGGATGTGAAGTATATGTTGCACCAAGAAGCAGATTGAAAAAAGAGCCAGGTATAGATAATAAATACAATCACTTAATTTTACTTGCAAAAAATAAACAAGGGTATCAAAACTTAAGTAAATTAGTTTCAATAGGGTTTGTAGAAGGATATTATTATAAACCAAGAATAGATTTAGAAGTACTTGAAAAATACCATGAAGGTCTAATAGCATTAAGTGGATGTTTAGCAGGAAGTTTAAATCAAGCACTATTAAATGGAAATAATGAAAAAGCAGAAGAAATAGCATTTTGGTTTAAAAACGTATTTAAAGAAGACTATTATATAGAAATACAAAACAATGGTATAAAAGAGCAAGTTTTGGCAAATCAAAAATTAATAACACTAGCAAGAAAACTAGACATACCAATTGTTGCAACAAATGATGCACACTATTTAAAAAAAGAAGATGCATATCATCATGAAATTCTTTTATGTATACAAACAGGAAAAAGAATGAGTGATATAGATAGAATGCGTTTTGATACAGATGAACTATATGTTAAATCTCAAGAAGAGATGATAGAATATTTTAGTGCTTTTCCAGATGCAATTGAAAACACAATAAAAATAGCAGAAAAATGTAATGTAGAATTTGAATTTGGACACACAATTTTGCCAAATTATGAAGTGCCAGAAGGGTACAAAACACACTATGATTATTTAAAAGCTCTTTGTGATAAAGGGCTTGAAAAAAGATATGGAAAAAAACTATCAAAAGAAGTAAAAGATAGAGCAGAATATGAATTAAGTGTTATTAAAAAAATGGGATATGTCGATTACTATTTAATAGTATGGGATTTTATAAATTATGCAAAACAAAATGGAATACCAGTAGGACCAGGAAGAGGATCTGGAGCTGGTTCAATACTTGCATATGCAATAGAAATAACAGACATAGATCCAATGAAATATGGACTTCTATTTGAAAGATTTCTTAATCCAGAAAGAATAAGTATGCCAGACTTCGATGTGGATTTTTGTTATGAACGTAGACAAGATGTAATAGATTATGTTTCAAATAAATATGGGCACGACCATGTATCTCAGATAATAACATTTGGAACAATGTCAGCAAGAATGGTAATACGAGATGTATCAAGAGTTTTAGATGTTCCATATTCTGAAGCAGATACTTTAGCAAAAATGATACCGAATGAACTACATATAACAATAAAAAAAGCTTTAGAACAAAATAAGGAATTAAATCAAAAATATGAAACAGAACCAGAAGTAAAAAATATATTAGATATAGCAATGGCATTAGAAGGAATGCCAAGGCAGGCATCTACACATGCATGTGGAATAGTTATAACAAAAGATCCAGTAGATACATATGTTCCTTTATATGTAAGAGATGAACAAATTTCAACTCAATATGTAATGACAACTTTAGAAGAACTAGGATTATTAAAAATGGACTTTTTAGGATTAAGAACACTTACAGTAATACAAGATACAATAGACTTAGTAAAACAGAATAGAGGAATAGATGTTGAATTTGACAAAGAAATGTCAGACCCAAAAGTATATAAATTATGGCAAGAAGGAAAATCTTGTGGTATATTTCAGTTTGAAAGTCAAGGTATGACAAATTTTATGAAAGAATTAAAACCAGACTGTTTAGAAGATTTAATTGCTGGGGTATCATTATATAGACCAGGACCAATGGATCAAATTCCAAGATATATAAAAGGAAAATTAAATCCAGGCCATAATGAATATACACATCCAAGCCTTGAACCAATATTAAATGTAACATATGGATGTATGGTATATCAAGAACAAGTAATGCAAATAGTAAGAGAACTTGCAGGATACTCAATGGGAAGAGCTGATTTAGTAAGACGTGCAATGGGAAAGAAAAAACTAGATGTTATGGCAAAAGAAAGAGAAATTTTTATATATGGACAAACAGATGAAAATGGAGAAGTTATAGTCCCTGGCTGTATAAGAAATGGCATTGATGAAAAATCTGCAAATAAAATATTTGATGAAATGGCAGAGTTTGCCAAATATGCATTTAACAAATCACATGCAGCATGTTATGCAGTTATTGCATATAGAACAGCATATTTGAAAGCATATTATCCGGAAGAATTTATGGCAGCAACATTAAACAGTTTTTTAGGAAATTTAGATAAAATTCCACAATACATTGAAGAATGTAGAAACTTAAATATAGAAATTCTAAAACCAGATATAAACAAAAGTCTAACAAAATTTACAGTAGAAAATGGAAAAATACGTTTTGGACTAGGAAGTATAAAAAATGTAGGAAATGCACCAGTAGATGCAATAGTAAAAGAAAGAGAAAAAAACGGTAAATATAGAGATTTTATAGATTTTTGTGAAAGAGTTGCAGACGAATCTGTTAACAAAAAATGTATGGAAAGTTTAATAAAAGCTGGGGCTTTTTCAGAATTTGAGCAAACACGTTCAACTTTATTAGCATCGTTTGAAACAATAGTAGATACTATACAATCAGGAAAGAAAAAGGGTTTAGACGGACAAGTATCTATGTTTGACTTAGGAGGAGACAAAGAAAAAGAAGCTTTAAAAGAAGTAAAATATAACTGGCAAGAACATGAAGAAATGTCAAACAAAGAATTATTATCATATGAAAAAGAAATGCTAGGAATATATTTAACAGGACACCCACTAGAAAAATTAAAAAAGCAAATAGAAGAACAGACAAATATAAATACAATCCAAATAAGAGAAATTGAAGAAGAAATGAATAATATAGAAGATATGGAAATGAAACAAAATCAAAAGCAGAAATTTGTTGACGGACAAAATGTAAAATATGCAGGAATAATAACATCAATAAAAAAGAAATATACAAAAAATAATAAAATTATGGCTTTTATAACAGTAGAAGATTTATATGGATCATTAGAAATAATAGTTTTTGAAAATGCATACTATAAATCTGAAAATTGTTTAATAGAAGAAGAAATAGTTAAAATAGACGGAAGATTAAGCATTAGAGAAGAGGAAGAGGTAAAAATTGTTGCAAATGAAATAAAAAAATTTACAGAAGAAAAACCGAAAACTTTAACAATAAACATAACTGAATTAGAAGAAAATGAAAAAGCAAAATTAAGAGGAGCAATAAAATATTTTACAGGAGATAAAAATAATATATTTGTACAAATAAAAATAGGAGATGAAATAAAACCTTGTGGTAGGATTTATTGCACAGATGAAATTTTGAAGATTTTTGAAAATATAGTTGGAAAAGAAAAATGTAGTTTTTTGATTTAAAATCTCTTGTCAAAACAAAAAAAGTATGGTATAAATATAAAGAAATTAAGAATAAAAATCTAAACATATATAGACATAAAATTAAATACAATAACAGTATTTGGAATATGTGAAAAATGTAAATCAAAATAAAAATAGGAGGTAATAATAATGGAATTAAAAGGAAGTAAAACAGAAAAAAATTTAATGGAAGCTTTTGCAGGAGAATCACAAGCAAGAAATAAATATACATACTATGCTAGCAAAGCAAGAAAAGAAGGATATGAGCAAATTGCTGCTATATTTGAAGAAACAGCAGCAAATGAAAAAGAACATGCAAAATTATGGTTCAAATTATTACACAATGGAGATATACCTACAACAGAAGTAAATTTAAAAGATGCAGCAGACGGAGAAAATTATGAATGGACAGATATGTATGACAGAATGGCAAAAGAAGCAAAAGAAGAAGGGTTCGACCATATAGCATTTCTATTTGAAGGTGTAGCAAAAATAGAAAAAGAGCATGAAGAAAGATACAAAAAATTATTAGAAAATGTAGAAGGCGGTTTAGTATTTAGTAAAGACGGAGATAGAATTTGGAAATGTAGAAATTGCGGACATATTGTAATAGGAAAATCAGCTCCAGAAATTTGCCCAGTATGTAGTCATCCAAAAGCTTTCTTTGAAATAAAAGCAGAAAATTATTAATAAAGTATTATTTAAGTTAAAATATATTATGCAAGAAATATATCTATTATATAAAATGTAGTAGATATATTTTTTCTTTTAGTTGATTGCGCAGTCTGCACTTTTGCAATATAATAAAAATAAAAATTTTATTGCAAAAATTTGTTTGATGTGATATACTTAGACACATGATATAAATATAGAAAAAAAGAAGGGAAAAACTGCATATGCCAAAATTTTTTATAAAAAGCGACCAAAAAAATAAAGATATAGTTGAAATAAAAGGACAAGATGTAAAACATTTAAGAAATGTGTTAAGAATAAAAAGCGGAGACGAAATACAAGTGGGAAATTCAGAAACTATGGAAGAATACACATGTAGAGTAGAAAAAGTGGAAAAAGAAAAAATATATTGCAAAATAATAAAAGAAAGTGAAAATAATCCTGAGTTAGACATACAAGTAACTATATTTCAAGGGTTACCAAAAGCAGACAAAATGGAATTAGTAATACAAAAATCAGTAGAATTAGGAGCAATGCAAATTACTCCAGTAGAAATGAAAAGATGTATAGTAAAATTCAATGAAAAAGATAAAAATAAAAAAATTGAAAGGTGGCAAAAAATATCTGAAGTAGCAGCAAAGCAATGTGGAAGAAGTTTTATACCTAAAATTAATAACATTATAGAGCTAAAAAATATTTGCAAAATAAGTAAAGAATATGATATATTAATAGTGGCATATGAAAAAGAAAACAAACAACATATAAAAAGTATATTAAAGCAACTACCAATAAAAAGACCATTAAAAATAGGCATTATTATAGGACCAGAAGGTGGATTAGAAGAAGAAGAAGTGCAAATATTAAAAGACAGTGGAGTAAAAAGTGTAACTTTAGGAAAAAGAATATTAAGAACAGAAACTGTAGCACTTAATTTATTAAGTGTTATAATGTATGAATTAGAAAAAGTTGAGGTTGAAAATGAAAAATAAAAAGAATAAAAAACAGTATAAAAAATTACAAGAAGAACAGATAAATAAAGAAAATAGACAAGTAGAAGAACAAGCTGATACAAAAGACAATAATTCTGTAAAAAAAGAAAGTATCATGCAAGAAAAAAAGAATAAACAAAATATCGATAATACGAAAAAAAATAGTGAAGAAATAAAAAATGCAACAAAACAAATCTTTAAGCAAATAATTATAGCAATTTCAATAATGTTGTATTTTATAATAATAAATTATGCATACGAACATATGAAAACAGATAGACTCATAAATGATATAAAAATATTTTCAGGTGCTTTTCTAGTATTAGGAATATATTTTCTTGAAAAAGCATACAAAAATGAAAAATTAAATTCATTAATATACAGTATAGAATCATTTGTATTATCCGCACATAGTTTATCAATATTGTATGTAATAACAAGATTTAATTTTGACTTTAGGTTATACCTATTAACTTCATCTTACATATTTTCAATATATTATATTTTAAAAAGTATAATAATTTATACAAAAGGAGAAAGACAATACTTAAAAAGTTTAAGTGATATACCTGAAATAGTAAAAAAAGAAAAACCTGTAGTAAAAAAGGCAACTAAAAAAAGAAATAATAAAAATGGAAAGGAGAAATGTTAGAGTTACAACCTAACATAAAATATAAAATGACAAAAAGCATGACTGGATATGGTAAAGCAAACATTATAAAAGATGAAACAAGAGAATACCAAGTAGAAATAAAAAGCGTAAATCATAGATATTTAGATGTTACAGTAAAAATGCCAAAATCAATTAGTTATTTAGAAGAAGAAATAAAGAAACAAATAACACAAAAGATAAAAAGAGGAAAAATAGATGTATTTGTTCTATTTGAAAACAATAGTCAAGAAGGAAAAGAAATTAAAATCAATAAAGAAATTGCAAAAATATATATTGAAGAATTAAAAGAGTTAGCTAAACAAGAAAATTTAAGTTCAAATATAGATGTAATGGAAATAGCTAAATTTCCAGATGTTTTGACAATAAAGAATAATGAAGATGAACAATTGATAAGAAAAGAAATTATAGAAGTAACTAAGCAAGCAGTAGAAAACTTAATGCAAATGAGAAAAATTGAAGGCGAAAAAATGCAGAAAGATATACTATCAAGATTGGAAAAAATAGAATTAAAAACTAATGAGATTTCTAAACTTTCTACTGGACTTATTGATGAATATGTAGTAAAATTAGAAAATAGAATAAAGGAAATTTTAAAGACAGAAACAGTGGACAAAAACAGAATTGCTCAAGAAGTGGTAATATATGCAGATAAATGTTCAGTAGAAGAAGAAATAACAAGACTAAAAAGCCATATACAACAATTTAGAGACGTATTTACAACAGATGAAGCAATAGGAAAAAAATTAGATTTTATTATGCAAGAAATGAACAGAGAAACAAACACAATAGGCTCTAAAGCAAATAGCTTAGAAATAACAAATCTAGTTGTGGACATAAAAACAGAATTAGAAAACATAAGAGAACAAGTACAGAATATAGAGTAGAAAGGAAGATGTATATGCAACTAGTAAATATCGGATTTGGAAATATAGTAGCAGCTCAAAGAATTGTTGCAATAGTTAGTCCAGAGTCAGCACCAATAAAAAGAATGATACAAGAAGCAAAAGACAATAAATCAGCAGTAGATGCAACATATGGTAGAAGAACAAGAGCAGTCCTTATAATGGACTCAGGACATTTAATTTTGTCAGCTGTACAGCCAGAAACTGTAGCTTCAAGATTAGACAAAGATATAACAGAAGAAATATAAGAATAAACAAATCATAAAATTAAGAATAATAATAGACCAAAGAAGCCATAGTAAAAGAATATATTTTTTGAAGGAGGATATTTTATGATAGTAAAACCAAGTGTAACAGAATTATTAAAAATAATAAAAAGTAATAGATATGAGCTAGTAATAGCTACATCAAAAAGAGCAAGACAAATTGCCGAAGGAGCAGAACCTAAAGTAGAAATAAAAGATAAATCACCAGTAACTATTGCAGCAAATGAAATAGCAGAAGGGAAGGTAAAAATATGCTAGTAATATTGTCAGGAGTTTCAGGCGCAGGAAAAGACACAATAAGAAAAGAATTAATGAAAAGATTAAATAATACAACATCATTACCTTCTTATACTTCAAGAAATCCTAGAGAAGATGAAGAAGAAGGAGTACAATATCATTTTATAACAAAAGAAGAGTTTGAAAAAAAAATAAAAAACAACGAGTTTTATGAATATAATTTACATCACAATAATTATTATGGTACATCTAGAATTTTGTTAAATGATAAAATCTCGAGTGGGAAAATTATTATAAAAGATATAGAGGTAAACGGAACTGAAAATTTAATTAATTTATTAAAAGATGATGTAAAAATAGTAACAATTTTTCTTAAGGTAGAAAAAGAGGAATTAAGAAGAAGATTAATAAACAGAGGAGACAATTTATCAGAAGAAGAAATGAACTTAAGATTAGGAAGGCTAGAATATGAAGAATCCAAAATAAAGTTATATGATTATGTAATAAAAAATGATGACTTTGAAAAAACTGTTCAGATAATAATGACAATAATAGAAAATGAAAAGAGATTAGATATTATAGAAAAAGAGATATAAAATTATAAAAGCAATATCTCTTTTTTACTTTATAGAAAATATAAATATTTTCAAAAAGGAGAAAAAATGGTAGCAGAAGTTATAATAAATACAACAGCAAAAAAATTAAATAAAACTTTTGACTATATAATACCAAAAACAATGGAAGAGCAAATATATATAGGAAGTAAAGTATTAGTAAAGTTTGGAAATATAAAGGATTTAGAGGAAGGATATGTAGTTGGAATAAAAGAAAAATCTCCTTATGCAAATAAAGAAATATCAAAAATAGAAGACAATATTTCAAAAGAACAAATAGAACTTGCAAAGTGGATGTCAAAAAAATATTTCTGTAATTTTTCAGACACCATAAAACTAATGTTAGCACCTGGAACAACAACTAAAAGGAAAGAGAAAAGAATAAAAGAAAAGCAAGTAATAGGAATATATTTAAAAAAATCAAAAGAAGAAATGATAGAAAAAATAGACCGAGGAGAAATAAAAACAGAAAAACAAAAAAGAATAATATTATTTTTAATAGATAATGAAGGAGCAACAGTTCCAGAAATAGAACTATTTGAAATAAACGCAAGAAATACAGTAAATACTTTAATAAAAAAAGGATATTTAGAGAAAAAAGAAAAAAAAATAGAAAGAAATCCATTAGCATACAAAAAAGTAGAAAGAACAAAAAAATTAGAATTAACAATTGAGCAAAAAGAAGTATATCAAAAAATAGAAAAAACTATAGAAAATAAGCAATTTAAACCATTTTTAATATATGGTGTTACAGGCTCTGGAAAAACAGAAATATATTTGCAATTAATAGAAAAAGTACTAGAAAAAGAAAAAACAGCAATTGTATTAGTACCAGAAATTTCTTTAACACCACAAATGTTAAATAGATTTATTTCAAGATTTGGCAAAGAAAAAATAGCTGTACTACATAGTAAACTAAGTTTAGGGGAAAGATATGATGAATGGGAAAAAATAAAAAATGGAGAAATAAATATAGTAATAGGTGCAAGATCAGCAATTTTTGCACCAGTAAAAAATTTAGGAATAATAATAATTGACGAAGAACATGATGCTTCATATAAATCTGAAACAATTCCTAAATATAATGTAAAAGAAGTAGCATATGTACTTGCCAAAAAAAGTAATGCTCCATTAGTACTTGGAAGTGCAACACCAGATATGACTACATTTTATCAAGCAACAAAGGGAAATATAGAACTATGCACATTAACAAAAAGAGCAAACTCTTCATCTCTTCCAAAAGTAAAAATAATAGACTTAAAAGAAGAACTTGCAAATGGAAATCGTTCAATGTTAAGTTTAGAATTATATAGAGCAATTGAACAAAATATAAAAAACAAAATGCAAACAATATTATTTTTAAATAGAAGAGGTTATTCAACCTTTATAATGTGTAGAAATTGTGGATATACAGCTAAATGTAAAAATTGTAATATAAGTCTTACATATCATAGAACACAAAATAGACTAAAATGCCACTACTGTGGGTATGAAGAACCAGTAGTAACAATATGTCCAGAATGTAATAGTGATAAGATAAGATATTTTGGGGCAGGAACACAAAAATTAGAGCAAGAAATACAAAAAATATTTCCAAATGCAACTACAATAAGAATGGATATAGATACAGTAACCAAGAAGAATTCTCATGAAGAAATAATAAATCGTTTTCAGAAAGAAAATATAGATATTTTAATAGGAACACAAATGGTTGTAAAAGGACATCATTTTCCAAAAGTAACTTTAGTAGGAGTAATTGCAGCAGATAGCTCTTTAAATATAGATGATTATAGAGCAAATGAAAGAACATTTCAAATATTAACACAAGTGGCAGGAAGAGCTGGGAGAGAAAATTTAGAGGGGAATGTAATAATTCAAAGCTATAATCCACAGAACTTTAGTATACAATGTGCAAGAAAACAAGATTATCAAACATTTTATCAAACAGAAATAGAATTAAGAAAAGAGTTGAAATATCCACCTTTTTACGATATAATAGTAATTAGCTTTCAAGGAGAAAAAATAGAAGAAATAATAACTTTAAGTAATTTAGTTTATAATACAATAAATAGCAAAGTAAAAAAAGAACAAAAACAACAAATTGTACAAGTATTTAAACCTATGCCAGCTCCAATAGATAAAATACAAAATAATTTTAGGTGGAGAATGATATTAAAAACAAATAAATTAAATGAAATACAAGAAATATTAAATTTAAGTTTAAATGAAATATATCAACTTCCATATAAAAAAACAAGAGTAAGTATAGATATAAATCCATATACAATGTTATAAAAGAACAACTCTAAAATCTTTAAAATTTATACTAATTTTAATTTTTCTCTTTGGATTTTACTTTAATGTATTTGAGCACCAATTTTACGCAAGCAAAATTGTGTGCATTGTGTTTTATCTATTAGAAAAAGTTTTTTTAAATGTTATTAAGAAAAGAAAGGAAGGATATACAATGGCAATAAGAATAATTAGACAAGAAGGAGACGAAATATTAAAGAAAAAATCTAGAGAAGTAGATGTAATTGATGAAAAAATACAAGTTTTAATTGATGATATGATAGAAACAATGCATAAATATAATGGAGTAGGACTTGCAGCAGTTCAAGTTGGAATATTAAAAAGAGTAATAGTGATAGATATATATGATGACAATGGACCGATAGTACTAATAAATCCAGTAATAACTAAAACTAAAGGAGAACAAGAAGTTGATGAAGGCTGTTTAAGTTTTCCAAATAAATTTGCTAAAGTCATAAGACCAAAAGAAGTAACAGCAGAATATTTAGACAGAAATGGAAAAAGTAAGAAAATAAAAGCAAAAGATTTATTAGCACAAGCAATATGCCATGAAGTAGATCATTTGAATGGAGAAGTTTTTGTGGATAAGATAATACCAGGAACTTTAGAATATATTGAACCAGAAAATAATAAATAAAAAATTTAAGTTTTGTTGAAAGAAGGGATTTTTTTGAGAATTGTATTTATGGGTACACCAGATTTTGCACAAAAATCGCTACAAGCATTGTATGAAGCAAATTTTGAAATAATAGGAGTAGTAACAAATATAGATAAACCAAAAGGAAGAGGAATGAAAGTAATACCAACACCTGTAAAAAAATATAGTGAAGAAAAAAAATTACCAGTTTATCAACCAGTTAAAATAAGAAATAATGAAGAATTTATAGAAGAAATAAAAAAACTAAATCCAGATCTAATTTGTGTTGTAGCATATGGAAAAATACTTCCAAAAGAATTATTAGAAATTCCTAAATATGGATGTATAAATGTCCATGGCTCTTTATTACCAAAATATAGAGGAGCAGCGCCAATACAATGGGCTATTATAAATGGAGAAAAAGAAACAGGAATAACAACAATGTATATGGATGTAGGAATGGACACAGGAGATATGATATTAAAAGAAAAAGTTGAGATTGAAGAAAATGAAACTACAGGAATGCTTTGGGAAAGGCTTGCAACAATAGGAGCAAATTTATTAGTAAAAACAGTAGAAAATATAGAAAATGGAATAATAAAAAGAGAAAAGCAAGATGACGAAAAAGCAACATATGCACCAATGTTATCAAAAGAAATAGCAAATATTGATTGGGAAAATAAAACTGCAATAGAGATAAAAAATTTAGTAAGAGGATTAAATCCAATAATGGGTGCATATACTTTCTGGAATGGAAAAAAATATAAGCTATGGAAAGTACAGGTAATAGAAAATGAAGAATTCAGAAAAATAATATCAACAATTTCAATGGAAAAAATAATAGAAAATATAAAAGTAGGAGAAATAATCTATTCTGATGCTAAAAAAGGTTTATATGTAAAGGCAAAAGATGCTGTAATATCTGTAGAAGAAATACAAGCAGAAAATGCTAAAAGAATGAAAATTGATGAATTTTTAAGAGGTTATAAACTTTAAGGATATTCTTTAAAGTTTATTTTCACATTAGTTGATTTTATGACATCATTCCATTAAAAATAAAGACTTTCAATAAAATTAACTAATAATTTCTAAAACTTCTGCAAGCACATTCGCAATTAATGAAAACATTATAATTAAGCAAAACCATTATCCAGTAGTTACAATTCACAGCTTTAAAAAGATTTTAAATGGAAAATGATATATTTATATATTTTTGCGTAATCCCCATTCAAGAAAATATAAATCACTAATGTTCAAACATTTTCTAGAATGGTCTCCACAATATACTTTAAAATACAATAAAAAAATAAAAAAATAGTTGTAAAAACTAAAAAAAATTGATATACTATTAACAAATTTTAGTATGTGAAAACATACAAAAGGAGGATTTTATATGGAAGAAGAAAATAAGATATTAGAAGAAATCAATGAACAAGAAGAAGTAAAAACAGAAAATGAAGGAATACAAATTGCAAATGATGTTATAGCAGTAATAGCTGGAGTTGCAGTATCAGAAGTACAAGGAGTTGCTGGTATGGCAGGAGGTTTTGCAGGAGGAATTACAGAAGTATTAAGTGGAAGAAAAAATTTAGCAAAAGGTATAAAAGTTGAAGTTACAGAAAATAAAACAAAAATAGATGTAAATATAATAGTAGAATATGGATCAAGAATACCAGAAATAGCATTTGAAATACAAAATAGAGTAAAAAAAGCAGTAGAAAGCATGACTGGTTTAAAAGTGGAAGAAGTAAATGTGCATGTACAAGGTGTTAATACAGAAAATTTGACATCAGAAAAGAGAGATGAGGAAATAGCAAAAGATAATCAAGAAGAAAATAATAATTAATATTAAACAGTTTAAATAAAGTATATACAACTAAAAAATAGATACACTTGTACTAATTAATGTACTTAAGGAGGAAAAAAATTAATGAAAGTAATAGAAAAAATAACTTTAATAATATATTCTAATATAATTCTAATTCTATCAATAATATTGTGTTTGTTAATATTTGGCTGGCTTGATATGGAATTTGTAGGAAATATTGTCAATTCTATATTAACACAAAGTACATCATCAACAATAGTTCTTGGAATTAGTATAATTTTTATATTATTATCAGTAAAATGTATTTTCTTTGATTCAGAATCAAAAAAAGAAATTGAAGAAGCACAAGGAGTTTTATTAGAAAATGAAAATGGAAAATTGATGATTTCAAGAGAAACTATACAAAATTTAGTGAACTCTGTAGTTGTAGATTTTCCTAGTGCGGAGCAAATATCAACAAAAATAGAACTAGATAAAGAAAATAATGTAAAAGTATTTGTAAATTTAACAGTTAGCTCAGAAGCAGTTATAAAAGATTTATCTGCAAATATACAAGCGAAAATAAAAGAAAAAATAAAAAATGCAACAGATTTAGAAGTAAAAGAAGTAAACATTAAAATAAAAAATGTTGCTCCAAAAAATGATGTAGAAAATAACTAAAAAAGGAAGGAGCTCTATAGTGGGAGATATAAAAAATTTTATAAAGCAATATAGAGGGGCTATAATAGGAATAATTATTGCAATTTTAATATTAATCACAAATCTACAAAAACTTATTATAGGAATTATTTTAATAGCTATAGGAGCTATTATAGGAAACTATGTACAACAAAATAAAGATATTGTAAAAGAAAGATTAAAAAATTTAATAGATAGGATGTAAAATAGAAGGGAACTAAAATGAATAGAACTGAAATACGTGAAACAACTTTTCAATTATTGTATAGTATAGAAATACAAAAACAAGAAGACATAAGTAAGCAAATAGAATTTTATTTAGAAGCAAATGAAATAGAAGATGATAAAGCTAAAAAATATATAGAAGATGCTGTATATGGAATAGAAAAAAATAAAGAAGAAATTGAAGAAATGATTAAAAAAAATTTGAAGTCTGAATGGAAAATGGAAAGAGTATCTAAAATAGATATAACCATTTTAAAGCTTGCTATATATGAAATAAAATTCAAAGAAATACCATATAAAATAGCAATAAACGAAGCAGTGGAACTGGCAAAAAAATATGGAGAAGAAGTGTCAAAAAATTTTGTAAATGGAATTTTAGCAAGTATTGTGAAGGAACAAAATTAAAAAAGACATGTATAATAATTAGAAATTTTACATGTCTTTTGTTTTAGGGCTAATGAAAAAACATATTAGGTATTATCTACTACTGTATTTGAATTTTCAATTTAGTAATCAAAAGTAAACCTTATACACATAGCAAAATAACGTTTCTGCTTTTTAAAATTAATAGTTAGGGGGGCTTTAAATGAATTATCAAGATTTAGCAATAACTGTAACACAACTTAATAATTATATAAAAGAAAAAATAGCCAATGATGAATTTCTTAAAGAAATATTCATAAAAGGAGAAATTTCAAATTTTAAACATCATTATACAGGACATTTGTATTTTACATTAAAAGATGAAAACTGTCTTGTAAAATGTATAATGTTTAAAACATATGCTCAAAAACTAAAATTTGAACCAAAAGACGGGGCAAAAGTAATAATATATGGGAATGTTTCTGTTTTTGAAAGAGACGGAGTATATCAAATATATGCAAAAATAATGGAAGAAGACGGAATAGGATCTTTATATAAAGAATATGAGGAACTTAAGTTAAAACTAGAGCAAGAAGGTCTTTTTAAGGTAGAACATAAACAAAAAATCCCCAAATTACCTAAAATAGTAGGTGTATTAACTTCACAAACAGGTTCAGTAATAAGGGATATAATAAATGTTGGAACAAGAAGAGATCCAAAGGTTAGAATAAGGTTATATCCAGTACCTGTGCAAGGAGAAGGTGCAGCTATAAAAATAGCAGAAGGAATAAGATATATGAATACTAACAAATTAGCAGATGTATTAATAATTGCAAGAGGTGGAGGTTCTATTGAAGATTTATGGCCTTTTAATGAAGAAATAGTCGCAAGGGAAATATATAATTCACAAATACCAATAATATCTGCTGTAGGACATGAAACAGATTTTACAATTGCAGATTTCGTTGCAGATTTGAGAGCACCAACACCTTCAGCAGGTGCAGAACTTGCAATCCCAGATAGAGAAGAAATAAAACAAAACATAAATATTACTAAAAACAGACTAAAGGTAGCTTTAAATAAAAAAATCGAAATGGAAAAATTAAGATATCAAAAATGTATGGCAAGTAGCATATTTAAAGATCCTACTAGACTATTTCAAGATGAATATTATAGACTAGATAAAAATATAAAAGATTTAGAAAAATATATAAAAAATAAAAAACAGGAAAAAGAATCTAGATTTATAGAAATAATAGCAAAATTAGATACTTTAAGTCCTTTAAAAACATTAACAAGAGGTTATAGTTTAGTTGAGAAAAGTGGAAAAATAATAAAAAATAAGAAAGAATTAAAAAAAGATGATATAATAGATATTAGATTTTCGGACGGAAAACAAAAAGTAAAAGTAATATAGAAAATATCAAGCTTGAATTGATATAGTAAAGAAATGTTTAGAGTATATAAGTCAATATATTAACTGTATCCAGCATAGATATTAATTAATTTAAGGTTTAAAGGTATCCTTATAAAAGCCTAAATATATTATGTAAGGAATGATGTTAAATTGCAAAATAAGAAAGAAATTATAATTATTTCGATTATTTTAGTAATAGCGATATTAGCCATAATTATTTTTGGAATATATTCAAAAAGTAATGAAACAGCATCAGAAGCGGAAAATGAAATCAGTAATCTAGAATATAATATTGTAGAAGAACAAAAAGAAAACAATATAGAAGAAAACATTACAAATAATGAAACAATAGAAAATGAAATAGAAGATGAAAACACAGTTACTAATCAAGTAATAGAAGAAAATACTACTTCACCAGTAGTAGGAGAAGAAGAACAGAATGATGAAGAAGTTTTAAATCAAAGTAAAAATGAAGAAGAAATAGTATTAGAAAAGGCAAAACAAGAATGGGGAGAAGAAGATACAAGTGTAAGCTTTCATATTGTAAATAAAGAAGATAAAATTTACACAATATCTGTTAATGATAATAATACAACAGAAGTGTTACAATGGTATAAAGTAAATGCACAAACAGGTGAAGTTACTTATTAATATTTTTATAAAAGGAAGTGGTTTTATGTCAGAAATAAATAAATTTGAAAAAAATATGGAAAATTTAGAAAAAATAGTTGCAGAATTAGAAAAAGGAGATTTGAATTTAGAAGAATCTGTTGCTAAATTTGAAGAAGGAATGAATTTGTCAAAACAATGTAGTAAAATGTTAGAAGATGCAGAAAAAAGAATTACCATACTGTTAAAAGAAGGAGAAGAAGATTTTTCTGTAGAATAAAATATAATAATTTAAATTTCATATTGAAATAGCTACAAATAATTAAAATTAAAAAATACTAGTCTATAAGTTGTGCCAATCGCATTTGCTAACGCTAATTTGGTCGCTTACGCAGATTTTCAAAATGATAATGATAATCTTAAGTTGACAACATTGACTATATGCTAACGAAAAAAATATAGAAGGGATGTAAAATAAATGAATGACTTTATAAGTTTTTTGCAAAATAAATATATATATATACCATTTTTGTTATGGTTTAGTATACAACTCTTTAAAGTAATCTATGATTTGGTTACTACTAAAAAATTTAATTTTAAAAGGATAATGGGAGCAGGCGGAATGCCAAGTTCTCATTCGGCTGTCGTTTCAGGATTAGCTACATTAATTGGAAAATATGAAGGAGTAGGAACACCATTATTTGCTTTATCTTTTATCTTTGCTTTTGTAACAATGTATGATGCAGCAGGAGTAAGGAGAGCAGCAGGAAAACAAGCTAGATTATTGAACAAAATTATAGAAACACCTGGATTGTCAGGAATACAAGTATCTGAAAGACTTGTAGAAGTTTTAGGTCATACTCCATTCCAAGTTATAGTGGGAGCAGCTATAGGAGTCATTGTTGGATTAATTGCTTAAAATTAAACTTTATACAAAGTTTAATTTAAAAAAATTGATTCATAACTATGTATGCTTTTGAGCGAAGCAAGAAAGGAAGGAATCTTAGTATGAAAAAAATGTTTCATTACTATATGTACCTTTAATTAAAACACGAAAGGAATGAATTTTGTTATGACAGATATAGAAATAGCACAAAACACGAATTTAGAAAATATAATAGATATTGCTAAAAAAGCAGGAATTAAAGATGATTATTTAGAACTATATGGAAAAAATAAAGCAAAGATATCAGAAGAAATTTTTGATGACATAAAAGAGAAAAAAGACGGAAAATTAATTTTGGTAACAGCAATGAGCCCAACACCATTAGGAGAAGGAAAAACAACAATATCTATTGCTATTGCAGATGCATTGCAAAAAATAGGAAAAAAAGCGATGCTAGTATTAAGAGAGCCTTCTTTAGGACCTGTTTTTGGAATAAAAGGAGGAGCAACAGGAGGTGGAATGGCACAAGTTGCACCTATGGAAGATATAAATTTGCATTTTACTGGAGATATACATGCAATAACAGTAGCAAATAATTTATTATCTAGTATAATTGATAATCATATATATTTTGGAAATGAATTACAAATAGAAAAAGTTGTTTGGAAAAGATGCTTAGATTTGAATGATAGACAATTAAGAAAAGTCAATACAGGTCTTTCTGGTGAGAAAAATATAGTATCTAGAGAAGATGAATTTTGCATAACGGTTGCATCAGAAATTATGGCAATTGTGTGTTTAGCAAAAGATATATATGATTTAAAAAGACGATTAGGAAATATAATTATAGGATATAATAAAGAAAAAAAGCCAATTTATGCAAAAGATTTAAAAGCAGAAGGAGCTATGGCTGTTTTGCTAAAAGATGCGATTAAACCAAATTTAGTGCAGACTTTAGAGCATACACCAACAATAATACATGGAGGACCATTTGCAAATATTGCACATGGATGTAATAGTATAATAGCAACAAAACTAGCAATGAAACTTAGTGAATATGTGGTAACAGAAGCCGGTTTTGGTGCAGATTTAGGGGCAGAGAAATTTTTTGATATAAAATGTAGAAAAGCTCAAATTATTCCTAATATTGTAGTTATAGTTGCAACAATAAAAGCTATGAAATATCATGGTGGTATAGATAAGGAACATGTACAAGAAAAAAATATAATGGCCATTAAAGAAGGAATAAAGAATTTATATACACATATAGATAATATAAAAAATGTGTTTAAAGCAAAGGTAGTAGTTGCTTTAAATCATTATGCAAATGATGATACAGAAGAAATAGATATAGTAAAGGATTGTTTGGAAGAAAGATCTGTTCCTTTTTATTTGGTAGACGGTTGGGAAAAAGGCGGAGAAGGGGCAATGGAAATTTCAAGAGAAATTACAAAAGATGAATACAATTCTCCAAATTTAAACTTTGTATATCAAGATAATGATACAATAAAAGAAAAAATTGAAAAAGTGGCAACAAAAATATATAGAGCAAAAAGTGTGAATTATTCAGATGAAGCTTTAGAAGAAATTAAAAAAATAGAAAGTATGGGATATAGTAATTTACCTATATGTATAGCTAAAACGCAATATTCATTTTCAGATGATGCAAAAAATGTTAAAAGTGAAGGAGAATATAATATAACTGTAAAAAAAGTAGAACTAAAAGCAGGGGCAGAATTTATAGTTGTAATTGCCGGAAATATAATGACTATGCCAGGGCTTCCAAAAATTCCTGCTGCTGAAAAAATAGATATAAATGAAAACGGAAAAATAGAAGGAATTTTCTAATAAATAGAAAATTCCTTCTTATGAATTAGATGCCCAACGTATCATTCTTATGTCTTTATATTTCGTTAAAACTTCTTTATATTTATCATATTCTTCTTCCCATAAAGCACTAGGAACTTTGTCAAATGCTAAAAAAACTTTTTCAGCTTCAGCTAAGTAAATAATTTGTTCTTGAGAAGACATACTCTCGTATTGTTTTGCAAAAATATATAATTTATCTAACATTTGGTTTGCTTCAATAAAGCTCCAAAAATCTTTAACATTCATTCCAAATAATTTTATTTGCATTACAGCATAAACTATTAAACAGAAAATAATAAAAACTAAAATATAAATAATATATAAAAATGTCAATTTTACCACCTCTTCTAGTTTTTTCCTTATATTATTTATTATAGCACTTTTGACATATTTTTGCAATATCAAAAAAATGGCGTTCAGGACAAAAAGATGTAAAAATTTTATATTGTTTCCAAATATTATCACAGAATTTTTTTACCATAAATGGCATTAGTGACAAATGATTACTAATTAAGCAAAACCATTATCCTATAACGACAAATGTAAATATATTCATTATAATTAACATCTAAAAAATAGAACTAATAATATTTATTTTCACTTTAAGTTACGAAAAATAAAAGTTTTATACTGTTTTCGATACAAGAACAGATCGAAAATCATTAAAATTTATACTAATTTTAACTTTTCTCTTTGACTTTCCATAAATTTGTGTACAATTTATTTTATATATTATGAAAATCAGTCAATGCTGTCAACCTAAGATTATTATTATCATTCTTTAACACTTTGTGTATCGCAACTTCCAGAATTAAAAAATACTCGTCTGTAAGTTGCTCCAATCGCATTCGCTAACGCTCATTTGGTCGTATGCGTAGTGTTTTCAAAATGAATATAATAATCTTAGGTTGGCAGCATTGGAAAATCAGTATGACTTTCATAATATATAAAAAAGCAATATGCTTATAATCTAAAATAGATAGATATATAAAGCATATTGCTTCAAAATTTATTAAAATTTTTTATTTTTTAGATTTTTTTGCTTCGTCTGCAAAAACTTCTTTAATTGCACCTAAGCTACTTAAAGTAGCTGTTGCTTCAAAAGGTATAAATATTTTATTTGCATCTCCTTTTGCAACTTCTTCAAGAGCTTCTAAAGATTTTAATTGAACTAGTTTTTCATTAGGATCAGCAGCTTTCATAGCATCATAAACCATTTGAATTTCTTTAGCTTTGGCATCTGCAACCTCTTTTATTGCTTGAGCTTGACCTACAGCCCTTCTAATTTGTGCTTCCTTGTCAGCTTCTGCTTCTAATATTGCAGCTTGTTTCTTACCTTCAGCAATTGTAATGTCAGATTGCCTTTTAGCTTCTGCTTCTAATATTAAAGCTCTTTTATTTCTTTCTGCATTCATTTCTTTTTCCATTGCATCTCTAATATCTGCTGGTGGGTTAATATCTTTAATTTCAACTCTATCTATTTTACATCCCCACCTGTCAGTTGCTTCGTCTAAAACAACTCTCAATTGAGTATTAATTCCGTCTCTAGAACTAAATGTTTCATCCAAATCCATTTGACCTATAATATCACGAATTGTTGTAATTGCCAAGTATTCTATACCTTTTTTTAAGCTTTGGATTTCATAAACTGCTTTTGCAGGATCAGTAATTTGGTAGAAAACAACTGTATCTATTGTAATTGTAACATTATCTTTTGTAATAACACCTTGTGGAGGTATATCCATAGTTTGTTGTTTTAAACTAACAACAGAACGAACGTGATCGAAAAAAGGAACAATTATTGTAAGACCAGCATCTGCTACTTTATAAAATTTTCCTAATCTTTCTATAATATATACCTCAGATTGTCGTACTATTTTAATTGAAGTAAATGCAATAACTAGAATAATAACTAATAAAACTATTAATACGATCATATAAAATCCTCCTTATTTATTTTTTTAAATATAAAAAACTAATTTAATGTTGAAGAAACCCTTACAGGAGTTACAATAAGTTTAACACCTTTAATTGAAAGAATTTCTACTTCGGTATTTTTTGGAATAATATCACTATCTTTACTAATTGCAGACCAAAGTTCACCTTGAACTTTAATTTGACCTGTTCCTCTAATAGAATCTATATTCTGAGTAACAATCCCCTTCTTTCCGACTAAAGAAAAGGCATTTGTTGAAGTCGTTTTTGTATTAGCAAATTTGTTTATAAGAGGTCTTGTAGCAAAAATAAGAATTGTAGAACTAATAACAAAAACTGTTGTTTGAATAATTAAGTTGCTTGTAAAAAAACTAACAATCATTGTAATAAGAGCACCTATACCTAACCAAAAAATCAAAAAACCAACTGTTATAATTTCTGCAATAAAAAATATTCCAGAAGCAATTAACCAAAATTGCCACATAATAAAAAATCCTCCTTATAAAAATAACTATTACTATTATACTATAAAAATAACAAAAAAGGAAGTGGTTTTATGTTTTTTCCAGGGTCATTTCATAAAATATTACAATTTTATGAAATGACCCTGTGTTTTTCGTTAATTAAACTTAATTATTAATTTAAAATCCACTTATTTTAAATGTGCATTTTAAATTAATAATTAAGGTTTTATAAAAAAGTAGTTACAGTTCAGTAAGAATATAAATAATTAAGCTATTCAATGTGTGTTAAGTTTAATTTTTTATAAAAAACCCTGAAAAAGAATTTTGAAGTCTGAAAAATTTTCTTACTGAACTGTCAATGCTGTCAACCTAAGATTATTATAATCATTTTTTTAACACTTTGTATGTCGCAACTTCCAGAATAAAAAAATACTAGTCTGTAAGTTGCTCCAATCGCATTCGCTAACACTCATTTGGTCGTATGCGCAGTGTTTTCAAAATGATTATAATAATCTTAGGTTGACAGCATTGACTGAACTGTAACAAAAAGTGGAAACTAAAAAATAAAAAATATTGTAAAAAAAACAAAAAAGTGATAACATAAACTAAATTAAATATAATAAGGGGGTATAAATGAATACAAAATATATTTTTGTAACTGGAGGAGTTGTATCTGGATTAGGAAAAGGAATTACTGCTGCATCATTAGGTAGATTATTAAAAAATAGAGGATATAAAGTTACAATACAGAAATTTGATCCATATATCAATATAGATCCAGGAACAATGAATCCATATGAACATGGAGAAGTATTTGTTACAGAAGACGGAGCAGAAACAGATTTGGATTTAGGTCATTATGAAAGATTTATTGATGAAAATCTAACTAAAAATTCTAGTATTACAATGGGAAAAATTTATGCTCATGTATTAGAAAAAGAAAGAAGAGGAGATTATTTAGGTAAAACTGTCCAAGTAATTCCTCATATAACTAATGAAATAAAAGAAAGAATATATGGATTTGAAGGAAGTAGTACTGATATTGTAATTACCGAAATAGGAGGAACTGTAGGAGATATAGAAGGTCTTTCAATAATAGAAGCGATAAGACAAGTTGGATTAGAAAAAAATCCAGAAGATGTAATGTATATACATGTTACATTGCTACCATATATATTTGGCTCAAATGAAATAAAGTCAAAACCTACTCAACATTCAGTAAAAGAATTACAGAGTTTTGGGATAAAACCAGATATATTAGTATGTAGAACAGAAAACGACATTCCAGAGTCAGTTAGAGAAAAACTAGCACTATTTTGTAATGTTAGAAAAACAAGTGTTATACAAAATAAAACAGCAGATTGTTTATATTCTGTTCCTCTTATGTTGGAAGAAGAAGGTCTTGCAAGAGAAGTATGTAATCATTTAAAATTAGATAGATATATTCCAGATAATACTAGCTGGCAAAAAATGATAGACAATATAAGAAATATAAAAAAAGAAAACAAAATAAAAGTGGGTATTATAGGTAAATATATTAAATTAGAAGATTCATATTTGTCAGTAATCGAAAGTTTGCATCATGCAGGTTTTGAAAATGGTGTAAATATAGATATAAAATTGATAGATTCTGAGACAATTACAAATGAAAATGTAAAAGAAATATGTAAAGAATTATCAGCAATCGTAGTACCAGGAGGATTTGGAAATAGAGGCATAGAAGGAAAAATATGTGCGATAAAATATGCAAGAGAATATAATATACCATTTTTGGGAATTTGTTTAGGTATGCAATTAGCTGTTGTAGAATATGCAAGAAATGTTTTAGGATTAACAGATTGTAATTCAACTGAAATAGACAAAACAACTAAAAATCCTGTGATAGACATAATGGAAGAACAAAAAGATATTGATGATAAAGGTGGGACAATGAGATTAGGTGGATATACATGCGTTTTAAAAGAAAATTCACTTGCTTTTAATTTATACAATAAAAATGAAATTATTGAAAGACATAGACATCGTTATGAATATAACAATAAATACAAAAACGAATTAGAAAAAAGTGGTCTTATATGTTCAGGAACTTCACCAGATAGAAAATTAGTAGAAATTGTTGAGTTAGAAAATCATCCATTCTTTATAGCATGTCAATTTCACCCAGAATTGAAATCAAGACCTAATAAACCAGCTCCATTATTTGTAGGGTTAATAAAGTCTGCTAAAAGTATATTATGATATCAAAATACTATAGAAAATTTAAATATTGTAGAAGTACAATCCTTTTTATATGTTAGGAAACAATATGAAACTTTAAGTTACGCAACTCAAAGTGAAAATAAATTGCCAAATATACAAAAAGCATATATAA
>CALXAU010000011.1 GCA_944386355.1 uncultured Clostridia bacterium | reverse complement strand
TTATTCATAAAAAACTATTGCAAACTAAAAAACTTTTCTATATAATAGCAATAAATAAAAGGCAGAAAAGCCAGGAAAAGGAGGATTTTATGTCAAATATAAAAATTAATTTAGAAAACACAGGGATTGCAGAAAAAAATATATTAGAATATAAGGAGCAAGTAGAAAATATTCATAAGGAATTGAATAAAAGAGCAAATGATGAAAAAGATTTTGTTGGTTGGTTAGAATTACCAACAAATTATGACAAAGAAGAATTTGAAAGAATAAAGAAATCAGCAGAAAAAATAAATAAAGAATCTGATATTCTTGTAGTAATAGGAATAGGCGGGTCATATTTAGGTGCAAGAGCAGTAATAGAAGCTCTTACAAGTTCTTTTATTTCTGAAGAACAAAGAAATTATACAGAAATACTTTATGCTGGAAATAATTTAAGCTCAAATTATATAAATGAATTAATAGAGTATATAGGAGAAAAGGATTTTTCTATAAATGTAATTTCTAAATCAGGAACAACAACAGAACCTGCTATAGCATTTAGAATTTTTAGAGAAATTTTAGAAAATAAATATGGAATAGAAGAAGCAAGAAGTAGAATATATGTTACAACAGATAAAGAAAAAGGAGCGTTGAAAACATTAGCTCAAAAGGAAGGTTATGAACAATTTGTTATACCAGATAATGTTGGAGGTAGATATTCAGTTCTAACAGCTGTTGGGTTACTTCCAATTGCTACAGCAGGAATTTCAATAGATAAACTAATGGAAGGTGCAAAAAAAGCACAAGATAAATACAATAATCCAGAATTAAAAGAAAATGACTGTTATAAATATGCAGTAGTTAGAAACATTTTATATAAATTATATAAAAATACAGAAATATTAGTAAATTATGAGCCTAAAATGCACTATTTTACAGAATGGTGGAAACAATTATACGGAGAAAGTGAAGGAAAGGATCAAAAAGGAATATTCCCAGCAGGTGTTGATTTTACAACAGATTTACATTCAATGGGACAATATATACAAGACGGAAGACGTAACTTATTTGAAACAGTAATTTCAATAAATATACCAAATTCAAATATAAATATAAGACCAGATGATGATAATTTAGACGGATTAAATTATTTATCTGGAAAAGATTTGGATTATGTGAATAAAAAAGCTATGGAAGGAACAATAAAAGCACATGTATCTGGAGATGTTCCAAATATTTTTATAGAAATGTCAAAATTAGATGAACAGAATATAGGAGAATTAATATATTTCTTTGAAAAAGCATGTAGCATGTCTGGATTAATATTAGGAGTAAATCCGTTTAATCAACCAGGTGTAGAAGAATATAAGAAAAATATGTTCCACCTATTAGAAAAACCAGGATATTAAAAGTAGAGAGGGAATTAAGTTGATATATAAAGAGCAGTTTAAGATAGGATTAAAAGATATTGGAAAAAACAATGAATTAACTAATAAAGCTATATTAGAATTTTTAGAAAATATAGCAGGTCATCATTCTGATTATGTAGGATATGGTGCTAATACAACGAAGAAAACTCAAAGAACATGGCTACTTTTAGATTGGCAATTAGAAGTAATTAAAAGACCAAGATATGGGCAAATACTTGATATAAATACATGGTCTAGATACACAAATAAATGTTATTCATATAGAGACTTTGAAGTATATGATGAAAATGGCACATTATGTGCCATTGCAACTTCAAAGTGGATATTTATAGATATCTCTAAAAATAAAATTACAAAAGTAGAAGAAAATGTAATTTCAAAATATGAACCAGAAGAAGAAAAATCTGTATTTAAAATATTAGAACTTCCAAAGGTAAAAGAACCAATAGAATATATAAGTACTGTAGAATATAAAATAAGAAGAGCAGATATAGATATTAATAATCATTTACATAATTTGAATTATCTAGATTTAGCATATGAAGCTTTACCAGAAGAAGTATATGAAAAAAGCATTTTTAATAATGTTAGAATAAGTTATAAAAAAGAAATAAAAGGTGGAGCAGAAGTAAAATGTAAATATTCATGTGTTGAAGGAAAGCATATAGTTACAATTTATAATGATGATGAAAAAATTTTGCATGCTATAATTATTTTATATTTCTAACTATATCTCTCATCTTTTTGAATAATTTTTGTTACATAAGATTTAATTACACCAATCTATTTGGCAATGTCTGTTGGTCTTAAATGTTCATCATAAAAAAGTCTCGTTATTTCAGTTACTTTGTCTATTTTAATCACCTCCGTATCCTTTAGAATTAGTTGTAGTGAATTTTTTGTCTGCAATCTAAATTTTATAGAAATATTGTTAATTAAATGTAGTAAAAATTTAACTTTAATGATCTAATAAGAATAGATTGAAAGCGAGGAATAATATAGATTTAATGAATTATTGGATATGCTCCAAAAACTCACGATTTATTATATTTATCAGAAAAATTGAATTTAAAATTAACAGAAGAACAAGAAGCAACTTTAAATGAAATAACAACATTTAATTTAAGTACAAGATATGATGATTATAAAAGAGCGTTTTACAATAAAAGTACTGATGAATATACAGAAGAACAAATAAATAAAATTAAGGAGTTAAAAGCATGGCTAGAAATAATGTTAAAAATGTATATAATGCTTTGATAAAATCATTTAAAGGAAATACAATTATAGCATAGCTAAATGGTTCAGAAACCAGTTTTTAGCTATGTTTTTAAAATTTCTTACTGAACTGTAACCACTAACATACAAATATTTTTTAAACCACTTGAAAAATGGAAAAAAATATAGTACAATACATATGTAAAAATAATCCTTTTACTTAGTTTAAAGAAAAGCACCTTTCTAAAACTCAGTTTAAGGAAATTAAAGAAAAAATGGAGGTGTAAAAAATGACAAAAGAAAGAAAACAAGAAATCATTAATACATATAAAAGAGAAGAAAACGATACAGGTTCACCAGAAGTACAAGTAGCTCTTTTAACAGAAAGAATTAATGAATTAACAGAACATTTAAAAATCCACAAAAAAGACAATCATTCTAGAAGAGGTCTTTTAAAAATGGTTGGAAAAAGAAGAAATTTATTAAACTATCTAGCTAGAAAAGACTTAGCAAGATACAGAGAAATAATAGATAAATTAGGATTAAGAAAATAAGAAAAGTGGCTTCGCCACATGTGCATTTTGCTTCGCAAATATGCACAGCCTAAAGAAACTTAACCTTGTTGTATAGAAAAAATCTTCGATTTTTCCTATACAATAAGAAAATTGGACGTTAGCGAAATCAAAGATTTCGACGTCCATATGCACAAAATTGCTTCGCAATTATTGTGCGTATCAAGGTAAATTAACCTTGTTGTATAGCAAAAATCTAGTATAATATACAAAAAAAAATAAAGCCCTGTGCTTATAATAGAGCACAGGTTTTTTAAAAATAATAACAAATATATAATTAAGAAATAGGTTTAAATATTAGGTCAAGTAGCTTGTATTCTGTTTTTTAACACCAAAAGATAGAATAGAGGTTACAATCTAAATTAAACTTATTTCAAAAGTTAAATTTAGAAAAGGAGAAATGAAAAATGTTTAAAAGTTATGAAACTGAACTAGCTGGAAGGAAGCTAGTTATAGAAACAGGAAAAATTGCAGGTCTTGCAAACGGAAGTGTAGTAGTTCGTTATGGAGATACTGTTGTTATGGTAAATGTAACAGCATCAAAAGAACCTAGAGAAGGAATAGATTTCTTTCCTTTATCTGTAGACTATGAAGAAAAATTATATGCTGTTGGAAAAATACCAGGAAGTTTTGTTAAAAGAGAAGGAAAACCAAGTGATAAAGCAATTTTAACTTCAAGAGCAATAGATAGACCACTAAGACCATTATTCCCTAAGGACTTTAGAAATGATGTTGTAATAGTTGCAACAGTTCTTTGTGTAGAACAAGATAATTCACCAGAAGTAGCCGCAATGATTGGTGCATCTGCAGCATTATCAATATCTGATATACCTTTTGGAGGACCAACAGCAGCTGTAAATGTTGGACTAATTGATGATAATATTATAATAAACCCAACAGAAGAGCAAAGAGAAAAAAGTGATTTAACATTAACAGTCGCAGGTACAGAAAAGAAAATAGCTATGATAGAAGCAGGAGCAAATGAAGTTCCAGAAAAAACTATGCTAAAAGCTATAAAAGAAGGGCATAAGGAAATAAAGAAAATATGCAAATTTATTTCTAAAATAAAAAAAGAAATAGGGAAACCAAAAATGGAATATGTTTCTTTTAAAGCAGATGAAGAAATATGCAAATGGGTAGAAGAAAACTTTAAGGAAGAAATGAAAAAAAGTTTGCAGGAAAAAGATAAAGAAACAAGAGATAATAATATATCAGTATTATCTGAAAAAATAGTAAATAAATATATAGAAAAGGAAAATGAAGAGAAAGCAGAAGAACAAAAATCAAATTTATCAGAAGCAATACATTTATTAGAAAAAAAATGTGTAAGAGAAATGATTTTTATAGACCATAAAAGAGTTGACGGAAGAAAAATAGATGAAATAAGACCATTATCTTGCGAAGTAGGAGTACTTCCTCGTACTCATGGTAGTGCATTATTTACAAGAGGACAAACTCAAGTTCTTTCAGTAGCAACACTTGGAATGATTAGTGAAGAACAAACATTAGACGGAATAGATACTGAAGAGACAAAAAGGTATATGCACCATTATAACTTTCCAAGCTATAGTGTAGGAGAAGCAAGACCACCAAGAGGACCAGGAAGAAGGGAAGTAGGACATGGGGCATTAGCAGAAAAAGCACTAGTACCTGTATTACCTTCAAAAGAAGAATTTCCATATTCAATAAGAGTAGTATCTGAAGTTCTTTCATCAAATGGCTCTACATCACAAGCAAGTATATGTGGAAGTACACTTTGTTTAATGGATGCGGGAGTTCCAATAAAAAGACCAGTTGCAGGAATTTCAACAGGACTTGTAACAAATCCAGAAGATGAAAATGATTATGTAATGCTTACAGATATTCAAGGAATTGAAGATTTTTTTGGAGATATGGATTTTAAAGTAGGAGGAACTAAAAAAGGAATAACTGCAATTCAAGTTGATATAAAAGTGGACGGGCTATCATACAATGTAATAAAAGATGCTTTTGAAAGAACAAAAAATGCTAGAAACTATATTTTAGATGAAATTATGTTAAAACAAATTAAAGAACCAAGAGAAGAAATATCAAAATATGCACCTAGAATAGTAAATACTAAAATAAAAGTAGAAAAAATAAAAGATGTAATAGGACCTGGTGGAAAAATGATAAATAAAATTATTGATGATACAGGTGTAAAAATTGATATAGAAGAAGACGGGCAAGTATATATTTATTCAGCAGACTCTAAAAAAGCTCAAAAAGCTTTAGAAATGATTGAAGATATTGTAAGAGATGTAGAAATTGGTGGAATATATTATGGAACAGTTATAAAAACAGCACCATTTGGAGCTTTTATAGACTTAGGAATAGCAGGAAAAGAGGGGCTTGTTCATATATCTAAAATATCTAAAGAAAGAATAAAAAGAGTAGAAGATGTACTTCATATTGGAGATAAAGTTACAGTAAAAGTAATTGCAATAGATGAAGAAGGAAAAATAGATTTAACAATGAAAGATTTAACTAAAAATTAATAATTTTAATCATATTGCATTTATTCTGTTATAGGAAACAATATGAAACTTTAAGTTGCTTTGGCTTAAAGTGAATATAAATATTAAATATTTTATTTTCAAAAAAAATCAAAAATTTTCCTATAACGAATTAGTAAACAATGGTAAATAGTTTAAAAAGTAGAAAAAATAAATATATAAGATTGTAATAAGGGAATAAAAGTTATTTGCTAATATAAGTTCAGTTATGAAAAATAACAAGTAAATAATACTGGCAATATAATATTTTCCCTTTTTATAATTATGTTTTGGAGAGAGTATGAGAAATCAAAAGAAAAATAGAATTTTTGATATAATTATATATATAATATTAATTGCATGTTTATATTTTGCATATGACTTTTATCAACAAAACAATTTTAATGATTTTATTAAAAGTGAAACTAAACTAAATATATCTGAATTTAAAAGAGACAAAGAAATAAAATATAACAAAACAGCTAGTTATAAAATAAAATCAGAAACATTCAATGATGCAATGTTTTACAAAACAATAAAAGTACAAAAAAATAAACCATATAAAGTTACATGTATGGTAAAGACTGAAAATGTAGAAGTTGAAGAAAATAAAATAGGTAGCGGAGCTCAAATTGTTGTAGAAGGTACAACAGAAAAATCTACATCAATAACAGGAACAAATGACTGGACAAAATTAGAATTTATATTTAATTCAAAAAATAGAGAAGAAGTAAATATTGGTTTCAGACTTGGTGGATATATAGCAAAAGCAAAAGGAGAAGTATGGTTTTCAAATTTTACAATAGAAGAAGGGCAAGAAGAAACAAATTCTGATTGGAACTTTGCCTGTTTTATATTTACTCAAACACAAGTAAATATAGACAATAATGAAATAAATTTAGAAGTAACCAAACAAGATATAACAGATATAAAAAACACACTAAAAAGATTTGAAGCTTCATGTAGTAGCATGCCAGAAGGAAAAATGTCAGCAAATTGTGATGTATATGAAGTTGAAAAACCAATCACTAGTCTTGCATATGATAAAGAATATGGATATTATGTATCACCAGAAAATGTAGAACAACAAATAAAAGATTTTATAATTGATAGTGATTACGACCATATATTTATTGTTGTAAGATTAGGAGATGAAGAACATCAAAAAGATATAGAAGTAAACGATTGGATAGGTCTTGGAGGAATGGATTATTATGGTATAGGTTTTTCTAATATAAGACTACCAAATAGCAACAATAGTTATACATACAAATATAATAAATCAATAAATAGATTTCCGGAGGAAGTTTTTATTCATGAATTTTTACATACTCTTGAAAGAAATAGCGAGGAGTATGGATATAAAATTCCGGAATTGCATGATTATGAAAAATATGGATATAAAAATGAAAGACTTGAAGGACAAAAAAAGTGGTATATAGATTATATGAATTGTAATATTAATACACAAAATGGAAAAATAGGTTTACCTTCTGAAATATATTTAAAAAAACCAGCAAAAACTAAAAATTTTATAAATTCACATAAATTAGATGAATTTAAACAACCAGAAAATATAATTGAAGTAATACAAGAAATAATAAATAAAATAATAGAAAGGGTGTAATTTATTTGAAAGTATCAGAGTTTAATTATGATTTACCAGAAGAATTAATTGCTCAAGTTCCAATAAAAAATAGAGACGAATCAAAACTAATGGTTCTTAATAGAAAAAAACAAACAATAGAGCATAAGATATTTAAAAATATAATAGATTATTTAAATCCAGGAGATTGTTTAGTAAGAAATAATACAAAAGTAATTCCTGCTAGACTTTATGGAAAAAAAGAAACAGGAGCTAATGTGGAATTTCTTTTGTTAAATAATATAGAAAAAGATATATGGGAAACAATAGTTAGACCTGGAAATAAATTACATGTAGGTACAAAAGTTATATTTGGAAATGGTAAATTAATTGCAAAAATACTTGAAACAATGCCAGGAGGAACAAGAAAAGTAGAATTTGAATATTCAGGAATATTTAATGAAATTTTAGATGAAATAGGATTAATGCCACTTCCACCATATATTCATGAAGAATTAAGAGAAAAAGATAGATATCAAACAGTATATGCTAAATATGAAGGATCAGCTGCTGCACCAACAGCTGGACTTCATTTTACACAAGAACTAATAGAAGAAATTCAGCGAAAAGGTATAGAAATAGCAAATGTTACTTTACATGTTGGAATTGGTACTTTTAGGCCTGTTAAAGAAGATACTGTAGAAAAACATGAAATGCATTCAGAACACTTTTATATAAAACAAGAAGATGTTGATAAAATTAATTTTGCAAAACAAAAAGGAAAAAGAGTAATAGCTGTTGGAACAACATCTTGTAGAGTTTTAGAAACTATTGCAGATGAAAAGGGATGTGTGAAAGCTCAAGAAGGAGATACACAAATTTTTATATATCCAGGATATAAATTTAAAATATTAGACGGCCTAATTACAAACTTTCATTTACCACAATCAACTTTATTGATGTTAGTTTCTGCATTGGCAGGAAAAGATTATATTATGAAAGCTTATAATGAAGCTGTTAAACAGAAATATAGATTTTTTAGTTTTGGAGATGCTATGTTTATAGAATAAGAAGACTAATTTAATACAAAAATTTTTTGTAAATATTTGTACATTTAATCAAAACAAGAAAAGTATTATCCAGTTTAAAGAAAATACTTTAATTACTATGTGTACCTTTTATTAGAGTGGAAAAGGAATGAAATAAATATGGGGAAAGGAAGATGAATCTAATGGATCACGCAGTAACATATGAACTAATACATGAATGTAAACAAACCGGAGCAAGAAGAGGAGTAATACATACACCACATGGAGATATACAAACACCAGTATTTATGCCTGTTGGAACACAAGCAACTGTAAAATCAATGACACCAGAAGAATTAAAAAAAATGGTAGGAGCACAAATAATTTTATCAAATACATATCATTTGTATCTAAGGCCAGGACAAGATATAGTAAAAGAAGCGGGAGGACTTCATAATTTTATGAAATGGGACAGACCAATTCTAACAGATAGTGGAGGGTTCCAAGTATTTAGTTTAGGAGCTTTAAGAACCATTTCAGAAGAAGGTGTTGAATTCAAATCACATTTAGATGGAAGCAAACATTTCTTCTCTCCAGAATCAGTAATGAAAATTGAAGAAGACTTAGGAGCAGATATAATAATGGCATTTGATGAGTGTGTTGAGTATCCTGCAACATATGAATATACAAAACAATCAATGGAAAGAACAACAAGATGGGCAAAAAGATGTAAAGAAGCTCATACAACAGTAGAAAAACAAGCATTATTTGGAATTATACAGGGAGGTTTTTATAAAGACCTAAGAAAAAAAAGTGCAGAAGATTTAGTTTCATTAGATTTACCAGGTTATGCAATAGGAGGTATAAGTGTAGGAGAGCCAAAAGAAGAGTTTTTAGATATCTTAAATTATACTACTCCTTTAATGCCAAAAGATAAACCTAGATATTTAATGGGAGTAGGAACACCAGATTATTTAATAGAAGCAGTTCTTTCAGGAATAGATATGTGTGATTGTGTATTACCAACTAGAATTGCAAGAAATGGAACAGCATTAACCTCACGTGGAAAAGTAGTTGTAAGAAATGCTACTTATGAAAGAGATTGGAATCCATTAGATGATAATTGTGATTGTTATACATGTAAAAATTATACAAGAGCATATATAAGACATCTAATAAAAGCAAATGAAATTTTAGGAGTACGATTACTATCTATACATAATCTTAAATTCTTGACTAATTTAATGGAAAGAGTTAAAATAGAAATAGAGCATGATAATTTACAAAATTTTAAAGAAGAATTTTTTAAGCAATACGGATATAGTAAATAAAAAGGAAAAGAGGGGTACAAATGAATTTAATAGAAGAAAGCTTTCAAAGAGAAAAAAAACAAAAAACAAAGAAAACGACAAAAATAATAATGGCTATTTTAATAATATTATTAATAGCAATTATAGGAATAATAATTGCAATATATTATCTAGATAAAACTACCCTAAAAATATATCTAAATGGACAGCAAGATGCTAAATTAAAAGAATTATTAGTGTTCGAAGAAGACGGTAATATATATGTACCAATAAGGGCTATTTCATCATATTTAGGTTATCAAAGTTATAATGGTGATTATAGTAATAAATCAGAAGAAATAAATAAATGTTATATACAATCAGAAGATGAAATAACTAACTTTTATTTAAATTCTAATAAAATATATAAAATGAATTTAGAAGAAAGTGATGATTATGAATATTTTTATATCGACAAACCAGTAAAATCTATAAATGGTAATTTATACACAACAATAGACGGTATACAAAAAGCTTTTAATGTTAGTTTTGTATATAATAAAGAAGAAAATAATATTGTGATATATACTTTACCTTATTTAGTAGAATATTATTCTAAACAAGTATTAGACCTTGGATATAATAAATTATCAGATGTATTTAACAACGAAAAAGCAATTCTAGAAAATATGTTAATTGTAGAAAGTGCAAATAATGATTTAGGTGTAATAAATGCAAATACAGGAGAGACTATAATAGAGACAAAATATGATGATATTTATTATTTACAACATACAGGAGATTTTTTAGTAGAAGATAACTCAAAAGTTGGTATTATATCAAAAAATAGAGAGACTAAAGTTCAATTATCATATGACAGTATAGAATTAATGGATAGTGATGCAGGATTATATTTAGTAAAAAGAGATAATAAATATGGAGTAATAGACTTAAAAGGAAATACTAAATTATATATAGAATATGATCAAATTGGTATAGATATATCAAAATTTGATAAAAACGATATAAAAAATAAATATATATTAGTAAATAAATTAATTCCTGTACAAAAAGAAAAGAAATGGGCACTATTTGATATAAATGGTAAACAAGTTACAGAATTTAAATATGATAGTTTTGGATATATAAAATCAAGCAACAAAAATGCTGAAAGTTTATTAGTAATACCTAATTATGATGTAATAGTTGCATGTCAAAATCAAAAATATACATTATTAAATGAAAACGGAAGAGAATTAATGAATATAATAGCTGATGACATATATATGGAAATATCTTCTGGTAAAAAAAGTTATAAAATAAATGCTAATAATAATATACGTGATGCAGAAGAATTTTTAGACTTAATAGGAATTACAGATAAAACTCAAGATGAAGAAGATAACAATGAGCAAAAAGCTAATACTACTCAGAATAATACAAATATAAATTCAAATAACATACAAACAAATACTACAAATAATACACAATCAGGAATACAGACACAAAATACAAATCAAACACAAAATAATGTACAAAACCAAAATGAAGTACAAAATACTAATTTAAATCAAAATAGCAATCAAATAGAACAACTTACAAGTGGAACTACACAAGATCAGTTACAATAGATAAAATTGATATATTGATATTTATGTTCAAAAATTTTTAGCAAGTTTTTGAAGAAAAATATTAGTATATCATTTTTTGTTTTTGACCAGTCATACTAATAGAAAAAAAAGAAAAAATAGTGTATAAATATATTGAAGTTTTGTGAAAATTAAAACAAAGTTATAATACACAGCAAGAACAAATCAAAAAGCCTTAAAATTTGATATGATTTTAAATTTTCGCTTTGGATTTCCATAAATATCAAATGAGATACTTATATATTTTAAGTAATCCTCCAATGCTGTCAACCTAGGATTATTATAATCATTTTTATCTATAATATAATTTTAAAATCAATAATTATAAAAATAAATAAAAAGGAGAAATATTAGAAAATACTAATATAACACAATAATTATGAAATATATAAAAATAGTAGCTACAGGAAGTAGTATTCCAAACAGAAAAGTAACAAATAAAGAAATAGAAAAAGAGCTATCTTTAGAAGAAAATTATATAGAAAAAAGAACAGGTATAAAAGAAAGATTCTTTATAGAGAAAGAAACAATAGAAAATTTAGCAATACAATCTGCAAAAGATTTAATAAAAAAAATACCAGAAGAAAAAATTCAAAAAATAGATTTAATAATAGTAGCAACAACAACGGTAAAAAATTTAATGCCAGGAATAGCAAATGCTATTCAAAAAGAATTGAAAATTAAAAAATGTATAAGTTTTGATATACTAGCCGGTTGTAGTGGATATATAAATGCATTAGACATTGCAAAAAATTATATTCAAACTGGAGATATAAATACAGCATTAATAGTAGGAGTGGATACACTATCTTTATTTACAAATAAAAAAGATATATCAACAGCAATACTCCTATCAGACGGAGCAGGAGCAACACTAATAGAATCAACAGAAATTCCAAAAATATATGAAAAAAATATAGAAGTAGAAACACAAAATAATGAAATATTAACATGTAATATAGATAAAAAAATTGAGATGAAAGGACTAGAAATCTATAGATATGCTGTTACAAAAACCGTACAAAATATAAATGAATTGTTAAAAAAATCAAACCAAACATTAAATGATATAAAATACATAATACCACATCAGTCAAATTTAAAAATAATAAAAGCAATAATAACAAGATTAAATATAAATGAAGATAAAGTATACACAAATTTGCAAAATATAGGTAATACATTTTGTGCAAGTATACCAATAGCTTTAGATGAAATGCTAGAAAAAAATCTTCTAAAAGAAGGAGATAAAATAATACTAATTGGCTATGGCGGAGGATTAAATACAGGTAGTATTTTATTAGAAATATAAAAAAGAAAAGGAATGATTATAATTATGAAAAAACGTGCATTTTTATTTCCAGGACAAGGAGCTCAAATAGTCGGAATGGGAAAAGACTTTTTTGAAAAATATGAAGAAGCAAAAGAAATATATGAAAAAGCTTCAGAAATTGCAAAAGTAGATATTGCTAAACTTTGTTTTAATTCAGAAGAAGAAGTTTTAAATAAGACAGAAAATACACAGCTTGCAATACTAACTACAAGTCTTGCAATATTAGAAGTGGTTAAGAAAAATGAAATTACAGCAGATATATGTGCAGGTTTAAGTTTAGGAGAATATACAGCTTTAATATATTCTGGAATGTTAAATTTTGAAGACGGTATTAGACTAATACAAAAAAGAGGACTTTATATGGGAACTCTATTACCAAAAGAAAATTATTCTATGGCTGCAGTTATAGGATTGGAGAGCAATAAAATTGAAGAAATATGTCAAGAAATTAGAAAAAATGGAGATTTTGTTGTACCTGCAAATTATAACTATTCGGCACAAACAGCTATATCTGGTGAAGAAAAGGCAGTTGAAGTCGCAATGGAAAAATTAAAAGAAGCAGGAGCAAAAAAAGTTATAAAACTAAAAACAAGTGGACCTTTTCATACTGAAAAACTATCAAAAGCAAAAGAAGAATATGAAAAAGAATTAGAAAAAGTAAGCTTTAAAAAAGGAAATATTCCAGTAATAAAAAATATAGACGGAAAAATATACAAAGAAGATGACAATATAAGAAATATACTTGCAAATCATATTGTTTGCCCTGTTAGATTTGATAAAACTATAAAAACAATGTCTGATTATAATATTGAAGAATATATAGAAATAGGACCTGGAAAAGTTCTAACAGGATTCGTAAAAAAAGAAAATAGAGAAGCAAATACTTTTTCAATTTCAAAAGTAGAAGATTTGGAAAATTATTTATCAATGTAAAGTGTAACATTCTATTATATAAAAATAATATTTTGTGAAAAGAAAGGAAGGTTTTTATGGGAGAAAAGAAAACAGTATTAGTAACAGGAGGTTCAAGAGGAATAGGTAAAGAAGTCGCCTTAAAATATGCAGAAAATGGTTATAACATAGTAATAAACTATGTATCTTCAAATACAGATGTGGAAGAATTAAAAAAAGAGTTTGAACAAAAAGGAGCAGAAGCTCTTATATTAAAAGCAGATGTAACTAACACACAAGAAGTAGAAAATGTTGTAAATAAAGCTATAGAAAAATTTGGAACTATAGATGTGTTAGTAAATAATGCTGGAATAACTAAAGATAATTTATTAATGAGAATGACAGAAGAGGAATTTGATAAAGTTATAAACATAAATTTAAAAGGAACATATGTAGTAACTAAAGCAGTTATTAAATATATGATGAAAAAAAGATGTGGAAGCATAATAAATTTATCCTCAGTTGTAGGAGTAGCAGGAAATGCAGGTCAATGTAATTATTCAGCTTCTAAAGCTGGAATTATAGGATTTACAAAAAGTCTTGCAAAAGAGCTTTCATCAAGAAATATTAGAGTAAATGCAGTAGCACCTGGATTTATACAAACAGATATGACAAGTGTTTTATCTGATAGTGTTAAAGAAAATATTAATTCACAAATACCCCTAAAAAGAATGGGGAGTCCAAGAGAAGTTGCAAATGTTATATATTTTCTAGGAAATGATGATAGTTCATATATAACAGGGCAAGTTATAAATGTTGACGGTGGAATGGTAATGTAAGTAGTGAAAATAAATATTTTAAAAATGACTTTAGAAAGGAAAGAGAGTAAAAATGGAAAAAAGAGTAGTAATAACAGGAATGGGAGCAATAACTCCTATAGGAAATAATGTAGAAGATTTTTGGAAAGGAATAGAAGAAGGTAAATGTGGGATAGATGAAATAACTTTATTTGATACAACAGAATATAAAGTTAAATTAGCAGCAGAAGTAAAAAATTATAATCCCGAAGATTATTTTGAAAGAAAAGAAGCTAAAAGAATGGATAGATTTTCTCAATTTGCAGTTATTGCAGCAAGAGAAGCTTGGAAAGATAGTAAGCTAGAAAAAGATAAACAAGATATGGAAAAAGTAGGAGTAATATTAGGTTCAGGAATAGGTGGTTTAGGAACAATAGAAAAAGATAATGCTGTACTACAAGAAAAAGGTCCTGATAGATTGTCTCCAATGTATATTCCTATGTGTATAGTTAATATGGCAACTGGAAATGTAGCAATAGATATAGGTGCAAAAGGTCAATCTATATCAATGGTAACAGCATGTGCAAGTGGAACTCATTGTATAGGAGAAAGCTATAGAATGATAAAACATGGATATCAAGAAGTAGTTTTAGCTGGTGGAACAGAAGGATCTATTACTCCTTCAGGAATAGCAGGGTTTACAAATGTAAAAGCTTTAACTCAAAATACTGATAAAAATAGGGCAAGTATTCCATTTGATAAAGAAAGAAGCGGATTTGTAATGGGAGAAGGAGCTGGTGTTTTGATTTTAGAAGAATTAGAACATGCTAAAGCAAGAGGTGCACATATATATGCAGAAATAGTGGGATATGGTGCAACATCTGATGCATATCATATTACATCTCCAGCACCAGACGGAGAAGGTGGAGCAAGAGCAATGAAACTTGCTATGCAAGAAGCAAATGTAAAACCAGAAGAAATTACATATATAAATGCACATGGTACATCTACACATTTAAATGACCTATGCGAAACAATGGCAATAAAAACAGCATTAGGAGAAGAGGCTGCAAAAAAAGTAATGGTAAGTTCAACTAAAGGAAATACAGCACATTTACTTGGTGCAGCAGGTGCAGTAGAAGCTATAGTATGTGCTAAAGCTGTTGAAAAGGATTTTGTTCCAGCAACTATAAATTATAAAGTTCCAGATGAAGAATGTGATTTAGATATAGTTCCAAATGAAGGTAGAAAAGTTAATGTAAATTATGCAATGTCAAATTCTTTAGGATTTGGAGGACATAATGCAACAATAATTTTAAAGAAGTATGAGGGATAATTTAAAAATTCAAAATATCTAAATATATCATTAAAAGGGTTTATAGGTTAAGCCATGAAAACCTAAATAATTAAAAGGGAGAAGGAATAATATTAAAAATGGATTATAAAGAAATAAAAAAACTAATTGATGATATGGGAGAGTCTAAATTAGATTCATTAGAAATTGAATTTCCAGACGGAGTTAAAATAAGCATGAAAAAAAATTCTAAAAAAGAAGTGATAATAAAAAACCCAGAAATTCAATCAATGATTGCGAAACAAAATGTAGGAGTTCCAGCAGTTCAAGTTAATACTGAAAATAAATTAGTTGAAGTAAAAAGTACAGAAAAAGAAGAATTTGAAATTATAAAATCACCTATGGTTGGAACTTTTTATGCAAGTTCTGCTCCAGATAAACCACCTTTTGTTCAAACAGGAGATACTGTAAAAGTAGGCCAAGTAGTATGTATAGTAGAAGCAATGAAACTTATGAATGAAATAGAATCAGAAGTATCTGGAAAAATTGAAGAAGTTTGTGTAAAAAATGGAGATATGGTAGAATATGGAACACCTTTATTTAAAATAAGAAAAGAGGGAAAATAATGTTAGATGTAAAAGGTATTATGAATATAATTCCACAAAGACCACCTTTTTTAATGATAGACAAAGTAGAAGAATATGTTCCTGGAGAAAGTGCAATTGCGTATAAAAATGTTAATATAAATGAATGGTATTTTCAAGGTCATTTTCCAAATGAACCAATAATGCCAGGAGTTTTAATAACAGAAGCTTTAGCGCAAACAGGTGCAATAGCAATTCTTTCAGTAGAAGAAAATAAAGGAAAAAATGCTTTATTTGGTGGAATTGATAAATTAAGATTTAAGAAACCAGTTGTGCCAGGAGATGTATTAAAATTAGAAGTGAAAATAATAAAGAAAAAAGGCCCAATAGGAGTAGGAGAAGCTATTGCAAGTGTTGAAGGCAAAGTAGTTGCAAAGGGAGAATTGACTTTTGCAATAGTAGGATAAATATAATTGATATACAAGAATTTTTGAAAGGAAGTTTAATTAATGATAAAGAAAATATTAATTGCAAATAGAGGAGAAATTGCAGTAAGAATAATAAGAGCTTGTAGAGAAATGGGAATAAGAACAGTTGCTATATATTCTGAAGCAGATAAAAATGCATTACATAAAACATTAGCAGACGAAGCAATTTGTATAGGTCCTGCACCTTCAATAAAAAGTTATTTAAATCAAAAAGCAATTTTAGAGGCAGCATGCTTAACTGGTTCAGACAGTATACATCCAGGATATGGATTTTTATCTGAGAATGCTGAATTTGCAAAAATTTGTGAAGAAATGGGAATAAAGTTCATAGGACCAAATTATAAATTAATAGATTTATTAGGAAATAAATCAAAAGCAAAAGAAACAATGAAAAATGCAGGACTTCCTGTTGTTCCTGGTTCAGAAGGACTCGTCCTTTCAAAAGAACAAGCTATACAAATAGCTAAAAAAATAGAATATCCAGTAATATTAAAAGCTTCTGCTGGTGGCGGAGGTAGAGGAATAAGAATTGCACATAATGAAAAAGAACTAGAAAAAGAATATGATATTGTAAAACAAGAAGCTTTAATATCATTTAAAGATGATAGTATATATATAGAAAAATATATAGAGAATCCAAGACATGTAGAAATACAAGTTTTAGCTGATGAGCATGGAAATGTTGTACATTTAGGAGAAAGAGATTGTTCAGTACAAAGAAGAAATCAAAAGGTATTAGAAGAAACACCTTCTGGAATATTAAAAGAAGAAACTAGAAAAAAAATGGGAGAAACCACTGTAAAAGCTGTTAAAGAAATAGGATATACAAATGCCGGAACAATAGAATTTTTAGTTGATAAAAATCAAAAGTTCTATTTTATGGAAATGAATACAAGAGTACAAGTAGAACATCCAGTTACTGAAATGGTAACAGGGATAGATATTATAAAAGAACAAATAAAAATTGCAAATGGAGATTTTCTTTCATATTCGCAAAATAATATAACATTTACTGGGAACAGTATGGAAGTTAGAATAAATGCAGAAAATCCAGAAAAAGGATTTATGCCTTCTCCAGGAACAATAACAGAATTACATTTGCCAGGAGGAAATGGAGTAAGAGTAGATACAGCAATATATCATGGGTATAAAGTTCCAGCAAATTATGATTCAATGCTTGCAAAAATAATAGTTCATGGTAGAGATAGACAAGAATGTATAAGCAAAATGAAAAGTGCTATAGCAGAGCTTGTTATAGAAGGGATTTCTACAAATTCTGACTTTATATTAAAAATATTAGAAAATCAAAATTTTAAAACAAATCAATATGATACTTCTTTTATAAAAAAAGAATTTGGATTATAAACTCTCCACCATTTTGTTGATGATTTTTATTGTATATAACACAAATCAAAAGAACTAAAAAAATAATAATACAACTTCATCTTTTTTGATTTATAATGAAATTGAGAAAAATACATGAAATGTATCAAAGAAGTTTAATTCTTTTAATATAGGATTGTTTCTATATCATAAAAAGTAATCTCCCAGTTAGTAGTTAAATGATAAATATTTAGGATTATAGAAGGCAGTATGAAAAATACTGTCTTTAAAAGTTATGAGTTAATAGTTAATGTTTTTTCACTTTTTATTACTCAAAAGTTTCTTTAGGCTGTGCATATTCGCGAAGCGAAATGCTACAAAAGGCGAAGCCACTTTTCTTATATATTAGGAAAGTCATATTGACTTTCCTAATATATAAAATAAATTGCACACAAATTTCTTTCATAAATTTGGCGCAGAACAAATTTACGGAAAGCCAAAGAGAAAATATAAAATTAGTACAAATGTTAAGGCTTTCCGATTTGTTCTTTATCATTAAAATCATTAACTAATAACAGTTATGATACATAATTTTTAAAAGAATTTGAATTTTTATAAACTATATAGTATAATACAAAAAGAAAAAAAGAAAGGAAAGATGTATAAATTACATCTGTTAAGAAAGATGAGAAAAAAAGTATTATTCATATCAAGTACAGGAGGACATTTTGATGAGCTAATGCAATTAAAAGCACTTTTCAATAAATATGATTATCATATAATAACAGAAAAAGATAAAACAAGTGAAAATTTAAAAGAAAAATATAAGGAAAGAATAAATTTCCTTCCATATGGTACAAGAGCAAAACTGTTTACATATATATTTAGATATGCATACTTGTGCCTAAAAACAGTATACTATTATTTCAAAATAAATCCTAAAATAATAGTTTCAACCGGAACACATACAGCAGGACCAATGTGTATACTTGGTAAATTATTTGGTAGTAAAATAATTTATATAGAAACATTTGCAAATACATCTAAAAAAACAGCAACAGGAAGATTAATTTATCCTATTGCAGATTTATTTATTGTACAATGGGAAGAAATGTTAAAATTATACCCTAAAGCAAAATATGGAGGTTCAATTTATTAATTATGATATTAGTATTGTTAGGAACTCAAAATAATAGTTTTCATAGATTATTAGAAGAAATTGAAAAATTAAAAAAACAAGGAAAAATAAATCAAGAAATTATGGTACAAGCAGGATATACAAAATATAAATCAGACTATATGCAAATATTTGATTTTACATCAAAAGAAGATTTGGAAAAACTAAATGAAAAAGCAGAATATATTATTACACATGGAGGAGTTGCATCAATTCAAACTGCTATAAGAAGAGGAAAAAAAGTAATAGCAGTACCAAGATTACATGAATATCAAGAACATGTAAACGATCATCAAAAAGAAATAGTAAACCTATTTGCAGATAAAGGATATATAATTGGAATAAGTGGAGTAGAAGAACTAGAGCAAGCAATTGAAAAAATACCAAATTTTATACCAAAAACATTCCAAAGAGATAATCATAAAATAATATCTATAATTGAAGATTATATAGACTCCATTATTTTATAAACAATGTCTTACTTTAATACAATTCTGTTTTGAATAATGAAAAATTAAAAAAAGTTAGTTACAATTCAGTAAAAGTATAAATCATTGATTTATTCAACGAGAGTAAAGTGTAACTTTTAATAAAAAAGTCTTAAAATTTTAATTATTATATAAGGAGGTAGTAAGTTAATATATTATTTAAAATGTAATTACACTAAAAGATTAAAAACTGTTAATCATGTCGCTTTTGTGCTGTTATAGGAATTCCTATAACAAAAAAATCAAGGCATACAATTTTACTTACGTAAAATTAACGCTCGAACAAAGACGCGACATATAACTAAGCTAAAAAGTTAAAGAATTTAATTATGTCGCTTTTATTCTATAAAAGCTTTTAATATTATATAAAATGATAATTACAAATTAATAATAAAAATTAACTTATCATAAAAATGGATGAAAATAGTTTAATAAGACCAGAATTAGAAAATGAAATAGAAGAAAAAATGGAAAATTCATTGAGACCAAAAACACTTGAAGAATATATTGGACAAGATAAAGTAAAAGAAAATATGAAAATATATATAGAAGCTGCCAAAAAAAGAGGAGAAGCTTTAGATCATGTATTATTATATGGACCACCAGGACTTCGGAAAAACCACATTATCTAATATAATTTCTAATGAAATGAATTCAAATATAAAAATAACATCTGGTCCAGCAATAGAAAAACCAGGAGATTTAGCAGCTTTACTTACAAATCTTTCAGAATTTGATGTTTTGTTCATAGATGAAATACATAGATTAAGTAAAAGTGTAGAAGAAATCTTATATCCAGCATTAGAAGACTATACTTTAGATATAATAATCGGAAAAGGACCAAGTGCAAGATCAATAAGATTAGATTTACCAAAATTCACTTTAATAGGAGCAACAACTAAAGCAGGTTCACTTACAACACCATTAAGAGATAGATTTGGAATAGTACATAGATTAGAATTATATTCAGTAGAAGATTTAACTACAATAGTAAAAAGATCTAGCAAAATTTTAAATGTAGAAATAGAAGAAACAGCAGCAGTAGAAATTGCAAGAAGGTCAAGAGGAACACCAAGAATTGCCAACCGTCTGTTAAAAAGAGTAAGAGATTATGCAGCTGTACTAGGTAATGGAGATATAGACTTAAAAATAACAAAACATGCATTAAACAAACTAGAAATAGATGAACTGGGATTAGATGAAATAGATAGAAAATTATTAGACACAATGATTACTCAATATGCAGGAAAACCTGTAGGAATAGAAGCTTTAGCGGCAACTGTAGGAGAAGAAGTAGATACTATTGAAGATGTATATGAACCTTATCTTATACAATTAGGATTTGTGGCAAGAACATTGAGAGGAAGAAAAGTACTTCCACCAGCATATAAACATATGGGCTATCCGTATACAGGAGAAGAATAATATTGTTATAAATATAAAAAAAGGAGATGTTTAGAAATGATAGATAAAATAAAAAAGTTTAATATAAACCAAGTAATTAAAATATTATTTATTTTATCTTCAATACTATTTGTTTTACCGTCAATAATATATTTAATAAAAAATGGTACAATTCTTGGTTTTGACAAATGGTATTGTTTTCTTTTGAATAATACAAATAGAAATTCACAGACATTAATTTATCTTATAATTCTAACAATTATGACAATTCTTTATTGCATTATAATAAAAAAACAGAAAGAATTATTTAAAAATATAAGGCAAATACTAATATATACAGCAATAGTTTCCTCAATTTATTTATTATCAATATCATTTATGTCTTCAGATATTTTTTACTATTTAGGAATAGGAAGGATTGATAGTAAATATAACCAAAACCCATATTATACAACAATAACTGATTTTGTAGAAACTGAAAATAATAGAGAATTATTAGAAGAAGACAAAGTTTTAGAACAAGGATATATAAATGTTTGGGCTGATACTACAGTAGTATATGGACCATTATGGACAATAATTTGTAAAATTATTGCAATCTTTTCATTTGGAAATATAGATTTAGGCGTGTTTGTTTTTAGACTAGCAAATATACTAATACACATATTAAATTGTTACTTAATATATAAAATATCTAATAAAAAAATATTTGCTGTAATATATGGATTAAATCCATATATGTTAATTGAGGGAATAATGGGCGTTCACAATGATATTTTTGTTATTTCATTTATATTATTGGGATTATATTTTTTATTAAAAAAGAAAAATTTATTCATGTCAGTAATTTGTTTAGCAATGTCATGTGCAATAAAATATTTTGCAATAATCTTGCTCCCATTATTTGTAATATATCATTTTAAAGATGAAAAACTATCAAAAAGATTAATAATGTGTATAAAATATGGAGGAATATTTGTAATTGCATTGATAATACCATATTTATTTTACATTCAAGACATTAGTGTTGCAGCAGGGTTATTTACAATGCAAACAAGATTTGCAAAAAACTTTTATATAATGGTGATGGAATATTTTACTCCTCAAAATTTACCAACTATAATTAATAAAACATTACTTATATCATTTATAATAATATACTTCTTTTATTGCATAATTTTATTATTCAAACCAAAAATAAAATTCAAAAAAGAGGCAAAATCAATTGAATATTTTCTTATCGCTTTTCTATTTTTACTAATAACAAATTTTCAACCTTGGTACATAATGTGGATATTTCCATTAATAATATGGCAAAGTTCAAAAAATATGAAATTAATAATACAAATATCATTAATAGCACAATTTTCAAATAGTATTTTCTTAGCATATTCAGAAAATTGGAAAAATGGAACACCATTCACTTTCTTTATGTTATTAGGTTTAACACTTTGTATTTATTTTAACAATAAGAAACCCTATATTTATACTGGAAAGGAACGTGGATAAAAAATGAAATTATTATTACATACTTGTTGTGCACCATGTAGTGTATATTGTATAGAAAGTTTAAGAAATAAAAATATTGATCCAACAGTATATTGGTATAATCCTAATATACATCCATATATGGAATACAAAGCAAGACGAGATTGTCTAAAAGAATACACTAAAAGTATAAATATACAAGCAATTTTTGAAGAAGAATATGGATTAGATGAATTTTGCAGAAATGTTATACAAGATTTAGAAAATAGGTGTATTAATTATTGTTATCCAATCCGACTTGAACAAACTGCAAAATATGCAAAAGAAAATGGATATGATACATTTTCAACTACACTTCTTGTAAGCCCATATCAAAAACATGATGAAATTAGAAGAATTGGAGAAAAAATTGCAACTAATTATAATTTATCATTTTATTATGAGGATTTTAGAGTAGGTTTTAGGGAAGGGCAAGCTAAAGCTAGAGAATTAGGATTATATATGCAAAAATATTGCGGGTGTATATTTTCAGAGGAGATGAGATATTATAACTGCAATCCTATACAAGCGAGGGCTACCAATGGTTACGAGACACCAAAAGAACCTAGAATGCAGGTTAAAAAAATAGAAAATAAAGAAGATTATATATACTTACTTTTAGAGGCAGATCCTTCAAAAGACATGATACATAAGTATTTGAACGATTCTGATGTATATGCATTAAAAAAAGAAGATGAGTTAATTTCTATTGCAGTTATTTTGCACATTGATAGAAAAACATTAGAATTAAAAAACATAGTTACAAAAGAAAATTTTAGAAATAAAGGTTATGCAAAAACACTTTTAAAATCATTATGTGGTAATTATAAACAAAAATATGACAGAATGTTGGTAGGAACAACAGAGAATAATATTCCTTTCTATGTTAAGCAGGGATTTGATAAATATGAGAAAACAATTAAAAATTTCTTTATAGATAATTATAAAGAAAAAATAAAAGATGGAGAACTAACTTGTACTGATTTAATATATTATTCAAAAGATTTAAAGAAAAAATAAAATATTATAGTTATTGAAATAATATCTAACATATATAAGAAATCTAATAGAAATATTAGATTTTTTATTTTGCCTTCAAAAAGGAAGGAGTAAAAAGAAAATGAAAAAAAATGAAAACAACAAACCAAAAAATAATGAAAAAATTAAAAAAGAAACAGAAAAGATTAAAGAGATTATAAGAAAGGAGACAGGTATTTATATAAAGAAGATGAACTCAAGAAACTTAAAGAAAGAATTTGAACAATTTTATTATATTATGGCATCAAATTATTATGAGTGTTTAACAGCAATAGGGTATTTAGATGAAATAGAAACTGATTGCTTTGCTTGTATAAAAGATGATTACTTATCAGATTTTGTAAGGTCAATGAGTGCTATGATGAATAAAATATTTTGTGATGAAGAAAAAGACTTTTCAGATATAATGAATGGAATTATGAGAATGTTAATTTCTGAAGATAAAATTGTTAATATTATAAAAGACGATATACCTAATTGGGTAATATTAAGAAAAAAGATAAGACCAGGATTAGTAAATATTGTACCTTTATATGATAATTTAAATGAATACTATTTGAATTATTCATATAGTTATAATGTTCAAGAAGATATAAAACCTTTTATTGCAGGACTTAACAATTTATTTGGTAAATTAGCAGATGATGAGGAGTTTATATATGTTTCTACTCATTTACAAGATGATAAAGAAATAACAGAGGAATAAATATTCAAGACAAGAGTTAGCTTTTAGGAGTTAGCTCTTTTTTTTGAGGAAAGGAGCAAGAATGGGAAAGTGTCAGATAATTGCAATAGCAAATCAAAAAGGTGGAGTTGGAAAAACAACAACTACATTTAGTTTAGGAGTTGCACTTAGTAAACAAGGAAAAAGAGTATTACTAATTGATGCAGATCCACAACGGAGATTTAACTACTTGTATGGGTTACTATAATCAAGATGAATTGCAGAATACTATTGGAACATTAATGTCTGATACTATATGTGATAATGAAATAAATGCAGAAAATGCTATTCTTCATCATAAAGAAGGAGTAGATTTAATTCCTGCAAATTTAGATTTATCAGCAATAGAGTTTTCATTAGTTAATGCAATGAGCAGAGAGTTCACGCTTAAAAATTCTATAAGAGGTATTAAAGATAACTATGATTATGTATTAATAGATTGTATGCCATCTCTTGGAATGATAACAATAAATGCACTTGCTTGTAGTGATAAGATAATAATTCCAGTACAGGGAGAATATCTGGCTGCAAAAGGAATGGGACATTTATTAAAGACAGTTACGAGAGTGCAGAAACAAATAAATCCTAATTTGAAAATAGGTGGAGTATTACTTACATTAGTAGATAAAAGAACAAATTTATCAAAAGATGTAAGAGATACTTTAATCGACAATTATGGACAATATGTGAAAATATATGGTGCTGAAATACCCAAAGCAATAAATACAGCAAAATCAACATCAACAGGAAAGAGTATATTTGAGTTTGATAAAAATAGTCCTGTTGCAAACGCATACAATAATTTAGCAAAGGAGGTATTAGAAAATGAAAGAACAAGACAAAAAGATGGTACTTCCAAAGTTAGATGATTTATTCACAAGTCAAGAACAAAGAGATAATCCAGTTGTTGATGAGGTAAAGGAAATAGAACTATATAAAATAGGAGAATTTCCAGACCACCCTTTTAGAGTTATAGATGATGATAAAATGGAAGAAATGGTTAAAAGTGTAAAAGAACATGGAGTTTTATTACCTGTTATAAATAACAGTTAGTTGGATAAATTACTTTAAAATCGGAAATATGAAGATATTTATGGAAGAATATGGAAGTTGGTTAAGACACAAAGTGAGAGTAATTATACTCAAACAGTGGAAAAAGCCAAAGACAATCTATACAAATCTTAATAAAATGAATATTAAATTTCACAATGGATTTAATGAAGAAGATATATACAAAGTTGCAAATTCTAGGCTAGGTTGGTACAAAAGATGTGGTATGAATGTAGTTAATTTTATATTAAATCCTAAAGTTTTAAATATTAAAACAAAGGAAAGACCAGGTTTGGTCAATCCTTTGGAATATTACCTTAATAGTTTGTAATTAAACTATATAAATGTAGCGCCGTATACGAGAACCGTACGTACGGTGCAATGGGAGGGACAATAGCATTTGCTATTTCTCTACCCTATTTAGACTTTCTAGTATGATTCTAATTCCATCACAGAAACCAGCCTTATAAAATTTCTCATTATCGTGATCCATAATTAAGTTTTCTCTCATTACATATTTATCTAATGATTTAATAATTTCTTCTCTTGTATTGTTAAAATGTGGTGGAAGATTTTTAATTTTATTTATTAGCTTTTCGCAGTCTATATCATAGTTTTGTTATACTCATCTTATAGTTAAGAAAAGAGGGATTTTATGCAACTTTCAGAAGCTGTTAGAAGAAGAATTATAAATTTAGCAGATGAAAGAAATATAACTTTACATAGGTTATCTTTAGAATCTGGAATATCATATTCTACATTAAGTAGTTTTATAAATGGAAAAAGTCAAAGTCCAAAACTTGTTACTTTATTACATATATGTGAAGGATTTGGAATTGAATTAAATGAATTTTTTACAGATAAATTATTTAAAGATGTAGAAGAAGATTAAAATTTTATAAATTTTGCTCAAAAATGAATTTTAAAAAATCGTTTGACATATACTAAATATTGTAGTATACTATATTTAACTTAAGTTAAATACAAAAAAGCATTATTCATAGATGTTCGAGAAAAACTAAATGTGCGACAGCATTTAGTTTTTTTTCATTACGCTTTAGCATTGTGAAACGAAGTGGAACAATAACCGCCCGCTAGGCGGGTGAGGTTGAAAACTTATAGAAA
>CALXAU010000010.1 GCA_944386355.1 uncultured Clostridia bacterium | reverse complement strand
TGCGATTGATATTAATGATTATATTTGGAGTCAAGGAAGAAATAAAAATATAGAGTTAAAGCCATATCATCTGACTAGAAATATCAATTATTAATGGGAATGTTAAATAGTAAATATATAAAATTGTCAGAAATAATCTGACAAAACTAAGTTTGCGGGAATATGATTATAATGTTAAGGGAGAGTTAAAGGTATGTCAGTTAAAATAATTTATTTTGTGCATGGAACAACTACAGATAATATAGAGCATAAATCTACTGGGTGGTTACATGGGGATTTGAGTGAAAAAGGAATAGAACAAAGTATTAAATTGCGAGAACAAATAAACTTGAATGAAATAGATTTAGTAATCAGTTCGGATTTGAAAAGAGCAATGGATTCAGCTAAATATACATTCAAAGATTCAAAAGTGATATTACACGATAAAAGGATAAGAGAATGCAATTATGGAGATTTAAATGGAGAAGATACATCTTTGGTAAAATATGAAGAACATATAGATAGTAAATTTCCTAATGGAGAATCTTTAAAAGAAGTTGAAAAAAGACTAAGAAATTTTTGTGAATATCTATTAGAAAGATATAATGGGAAGACTATTGCCTTAGTCTCACATAAAGCACCGCAATTGGCTTTAGAAGTCATAACAAAAAATATTAGTTGGAAAGATGCAATAGATAATGACTGGAGAAAAACAAAGAATTGGCAACCTGGCTGGAGATATGAAATAAGACAAATAGAAAAAGAGACAAAATAAGAAAAATAGGAAGGAAGTAATAAACTGTAAAAAGAATTTAAAAAAACAAATAGAAAATTATAAACCTTACAATGAGCAAGAACAAAAAGATCAAGAAATAATGATAGAATGCATAAATACTTATGAAAATATTTTAACAAGAGAAAATAAAATATGTCATTTCACTGCATCAAATTGGATTGTAAATAAAGAAAGAACAAAAGTGTTAATGATTTATCATAATATTTATAAATCATGGGCATGGACTGGCGGACATTGCGATGGAGATAGTAATTTATTACATGTAGCATTAAAAGAAGCGGAAGAAGAAACAGGGTTAAAAGATTTAAAAGTGTTAAGCAATGGAATATTTGGAATTCAAATACTTACTGTAGATAGCCATATAAAAAGAGGAAAATTTGTATCTTCACATCTACATTTAGATTGTTGTTTTTTATTAGAAGCTGATGAATATGCGGTATTGAAAATAAAAGAAGATGAAAATAGTGGTGTGAAATGGATTGATATTAATAAAGCGGTAGAAATTACAAATGAATCAAAAATGAAACCAATATATAGAAAATTAAACGAAAAGTTAGAAAAATTTTAGAAAGGTGGCAAAATGATATACCTAAAAACTTTCAAATTAAGTGATAGCAAAATAACAAATAATAACATATATCCATATAATGTATTACAAAATAAAGAACCCGATATATTTATATTTGATAATATAACAGTATTATATGGAAATAATGGTTCTGGAAAATCAACTATACTGAATATCATTGCTCATAAATTAAATTTAAAAGGAAAAGAAAGAAGTAATCCAAAAGTTATTGGAACATTAGATTATTTTGAAGATTATGCATCAAAATGTGAATGTGAGTTAGGAGAAAATGAAAATGGTAGAAAACTAACTCGAATACCAGAAAATAGTAGATATATAAAAAGTGAAGAAATCTTATATGAAATAAGAAAAGTACAGCAAGATGCAGTTTTGCAAGAAAGCATAGAAAGTAATTTGGCAAGAGAAAGAGGGATACAAAAGATTATAAAGTCCAAAAATGGAGTGAACTGGAGAATGTGAGATATTTTTATGAATTTTTTAGAAATAGAAAAGCAGATATGCTTGGATTTTAGAAAATGTTCAAGTATTAGATAATCTAATAAAAGTCTAAGGATATTTAAGTATTTGCAATTATGAAGAGAAAAATAAAAAAATTCATTGTGGAGGAGGAAAAATGAGTAAAATTGTAAAAGTAAATAAACCTATTACATTAAAATTTGAAGATAGGAAAATTTATTTGCCAAATGAACTTAAGGAAAATATAGAAAAATTTTGGAAAGATGCTGTAAAAGATAATCCAAATTTATATAATGGGCAAGATTATGTTGTGGAAAAAGTAAATGAAACAGAAAATAATATTGAAATGTTGGTAGTTAAATCTGATTACTCTCATTATTTGTATGATGAAAGAATTGGAATTCAACAAGAAAAATATAGATGTTGTTCACCTTGGGGAGGAATTTTACTATTAACAAAAGATAATTATTTTGTTATCGGAGAAATGAATTCTACAACTTCAATACCATATGGCTTACAAATATCAGGAGGGGGAATAGATGTTGCAGACATTGAAAATGGAGCAATAAATATTGAATCTAACATTAAAAGAGAACTAAAAGAAGAATTAAACTTAAATTTAGAGGATATAGATTATAAAATAGAATTTATAGAATATCCAAACGAAACAAGAAATGCATATGGTTTTATAGCAATTGGAAAAATAAATCAAATTAAAGATGAATTAAATAGATATTTTGAAGAATATAAAGAATATTTACTTAAGAATGATTTAGAGGTAGAGTTTAATAAATTAATTTTTTTAAAAAAAGAAAATGCAATACAAGAATTGGATGATTTACCTAATTATAAAAGACCATATTTAAGAGACTTAATAAAAGAGGTTGTTAAAGATAAATAAGATATCAGATAAAATAGAAAAGGAGATTTTTATATGTTACAAGATATTGAAGTTTTATGTCATAGTAGTAAAATGTGATATTGCATTTGTTCCTATAGGTGGAACTTATACAATGGATTTTAAAGAAGCGGCATATTTAATAAACGAAATAAAACCAATAATAGCTGTACCAATTCATTATGGAAGTATCGTTGGAGATAAGCAAAATGCTATTGATTTTATAAAATTGGTTCGATTTAGTATTTTTAATTGAACAGCTTGTAGAAGAGTCATATCCAATGTTACAAGAAAAAAAATTAGAATGTATTTTTAATAGACCTAAATCAATTATATTTATGGGTGATGGAGATAAACTTGCAAGAGCATTTGGTAATTTATTAAAAAATGCTATTAATTATAGTTATGAAAATGCAGTTATAAATATAGATGTAAATCAAGAAGAAGAAAATATTTTAATCATTTTTAGAAATAAGGGGGACAAAATACCTGAATATAAGCTGGAAAAAATATTTGATAAATTTTATAGAATAGATGAAGCAAGAACTACTTCAACAGGAGGAGCAGGGTTAGGATTAGCAATTACAAAACAAATTATAGAACTGTATAATGGTAAAATTTATGCTAAAAATGATAACGAGTTAATTGAATTTTATGTAAAATTAAAAAATAATGTTTGACAACATATACAAGTTGTGATATAATTTCAAAAGTTACAAGAAGAAGTTACATACTTCTCACCTTATCTAAGAGGAAAAAGGTTAGAAAAATAAAATAACATATTTTATTTATGGGTGTAATTGGCTTGTAACAGAAGTCAATTTTTTTATGGAGGTGTTTTATATAAAACAAGAATTACCAATAAATAGGCAAATAAGAGCTAAAGAAGTTCAATTAATAGGAGATAATGGTGAAAAATTAGGTGTTTTTACATTAGAAGATGCGATAGAAAAAGCAGAAAGTAAAGATTTAGATTTAGTTTTAGTTTCGCCAAATGTTAATCCACCAGTTTGTAAAATTATGAACTATGGAAAATACAAATTTGAACAAGCTAAAAAAGAAAAAGAAGCAAGAAAAAAACAAAAAGTATTAGAAATAAAAGAAATAAGAATAACTCCTAATATTGAGCAACATGACTTTAACTTTAAAGCGAAAAATATTAGAAAATTTTTAGAAGATGGTAACAAAGTAAAAATAACTGTACGCTTTAGAGGTAGAGAAGTAAATAATGTAAAAGCTGGAGAGGCAGTTTTAAATAAGTTTATTGAAAATTTAGAAGAAATTGCCATAGTAGAAAAAAAGCCTAAATTGGAAGGAAGAAATATGTTTGTTATGCTTGCAAAAAAAGCATAAATAATTTATGAAAGGAGAATAAAAATGCCAAAATTAAAAACAAATAAAGCAGCTAAAAAAAGATATAAAATCACTGCAACAGGTAAAGTAAAAAGAACAAAAGCAAATAGAAGACATTTACTTGCAAATAAAACTAGTAGACAAAAAAAATCAGGAAAAATACAAAATGGTTATGCAGACAAAACTTGTGTAGAAACAATAAAAAAACTATTACCATATGGTAACTAATAAAAACAGTAAAGGAAGGTGAATTTTAAATGGCAAGAGTAAAAACAGCAAGAACAACTAGAGCAAAACATAAAAAAATATTAAAACAAGCAAAAGGTTATTATGGTGCAAAACATTATAGATTTAGAAATGCAAAACAAGCAGTTATGAAATCACTTAGATATGCATATGTAGGAAGAAAAGATAGAAAAAGTAATTTTAGAAAATTATGGATAGCAAGAATAAATGCAGCAGCAAGAATGAATGGAACTACATATAGCAAATTAATAGCAGGATTAAAAAAGGCAAATATAACAATAAATAGAAAAATGTTAGCAGAACTAGCTGTTACAGATCCAAAAGCATTTTCAAAAGTTGTAGAAAATGCAATAAATGCATAAAAAAATTTAATTAGAGGTTTTCAAAAGTAGAAAGCCTCTTTTTCACTGCTTTTTCATTTTAGGTTTAGAAATAAGAGAAGCTAAATATCCAAAGAATACAGCAGCAGCAATTCCACCAGCAGCAGCCTTAACACCACCAGTAAAAGCACCTATTAACCCACTAGTTTGAACATTTTCTATAGCACCTTTTGCTAAATTATAACCAAAACCAGTTAAGGGAACAGTAGCACCTGCACCAGCAAAATCTACTAAATATTGATAAATACCTAATCCACCTAAAATAGTACCTATAGTTACAAAAGTAACTAGAATTTTTGCAGGTGTTAGTTTAGTTTTATCTATTAAAATTTGTCCAATAATACAAATAAGTCCACCTACAAAAAAACATTTCAGAAGTGAAGCTATATTAAATACTTGAGACCAATCTATATCCATTAAAATCATCCTTCCTAGATAAAAAGAAATTTATTGTAAAAGAAAAAATTTATTATATGCTACATTTTACGGTTATTGAAAACAAAATTAATATATTTTAATTTATAAATTTATAATTCTATAGAAATTGCATGTGCAATACCTGGAATACTTTCTCCCTGTTGAGAACTTGTAGAATTCATCAAAGCACCTGTTGCAATTAAAAGTATTTTCCTTATTTTTTTATCCTTAAGCTGTTTGAAAAAATAACCAGAAAAAACTGTACCACAACATCCACAGCCACTACCACCAGCATGAGTGTCTTGAGTTTCTTTATCAAAAATTAAAACACCACAGTCATTATAATTTGACTTTATATTATAACCTCTAGATTTTGCGATATCAATTGCAATATCTTTACCAATATGGCCTAAATCTCCACTAATAATAGCATCATAATAACTTGGATTTCTAGAAGTATCAATAAAGTGAGTGATTAATGTATCTGCAAAAGCAGGTGCCATTGCTGCCCCCATATTATTAGCATCCTTAATTCCCATATCAACAATTTTACCAGGGGTGATGTGAGTAATATAAGGTCCTTGTCCGTTTTTGGTTAGAATTGCAGCACCACTTCCGGTAACAGTCCATTGACTTGTAGGGGGTCTTTGATTTCCAAGTTCTAAGGGAAAACGAAATTGCTTTTCAGCACTACAAAAATGACTTGAAGTAGCACACAATACATTTTCTGCAAAACTCTCTACACAAATAGATCCTAAACTTAGAGACTCTACAAAAGTAGAACAAGCACCAAAAACACCAAAAAATGGAACATTTAATTCTCTAAGACCAAAACTAGAAGAAATACATTGATTTAATAAATCTCCTGCAAAACAGTAATCAATTTTATCAGAAGGTATTCCAGATTTTGAAATTAAAGTATTTACAGTTTCTTTAATAATTTTGCTTTCAGCCTTTTCCCAAGTTTTTTCTCCCCAAAATTCATCATCTAATGTTTGATCAAAATATTTAGCCAAAGGACCTTCAGCTTCTTTAGGCCCTACAATAGAAGCACAATCCAAAATAGTAGGGGGATTGTCAAATTTTATAGTTTGTTTTCCTATTTTTTGCAAAAAAATCAACTCCTAATTTAAACTAAAGTAATAGATTGAGTATTAAAAATTAAATATATAATACCAACTAAAATAGATGCAGAAATACCAAATACAAGTACTGGACCTGCAACAGTAAACATCTTTCCACCAACTCCCATAACATATCCTTCTGATTTATATTCCATAGCAGGAGAAACAATAGAATTAGCAAAACCAGTAATAGGAATTAATGAACCAGCACCTGCAAATTTACCTATTTTATTAAAAATATTAAGACCAGTTAAAAATGCAGAAATACCAATTAAAATAATAGAAACAATAGTACCAGAAGTTGCAGTATCAAAACCTCTCTGTTTACAAATATTTAAAATAATTTGTCCGATTGTACAAATTAATCCACCTACCCAAAATGCATTAAAACAATTTTTCCAGATAGGAGAATTAGGAGATTTTTTATCTACATACTCTTGATAAGCTTGTTTAGTTTCTAAAGGCTCCATAACACACCTCACTAAATAATTTTAATTATCATCATTATCTTTTCTATTTAAATCTATAATGAAACTCAAATCTAAATCGACAAAATATTCAGAAATTTTATTTCCATCAATTTTCGCTTTTTGTTCTATAACTTTTACACCTGTTAAAAAATCAATAGTTTTTGAAGCTTCTTCTATAGCTTTAACAATAGCATCTTTCCAAGAAACAGTAGAAGAACCAGTAATTTTTAAATGTTTTTCTATACTCATAGTTTACCTCCAAAATTATTTTATTAGAATTCACAATTTATTGAATAATAATGTAATTTATCGAAATATTAATTATTAAATAACTGTAAATTCTAACATTTATTTAAAACTATTTTTTCCCAAAATTTAATAATTATACAAATTAATAATAAAAAGATTGAAAAAAGAAAGTAAAAAAGATATACTAATAAATTATAAAATAAAGATTATTATTTCAAAAAAATCGTTACAAAACTTTAAATATAAAATATCAATTAATGCAAAAAAGAAGGAGATGAAATAAAACATGGATAAGCCAAGACAAATAGCTTTACAAACACTATATGAAATAGAAAAAAACAATGCATATTCTAATATAAAATTAGATGAAAATATTAACAAAAATATAAAAATGTTAAAGGAAAAAGATATAAGCTTTATATCTCAAATAGTATATGGAGTAATAACATGGAAAATAACTTTAGATGAAATAATAAAAAAATATTCATCAATAAAAATAAAAAAAATATCAATATGGATATTAAATATATTAAGAATGGGAATATATCAAATTGTCTTTTTGGACAAAATACCTAATTTTGCAACAATTAATGAAAGTGTAGAACTTGCAAAAAGATATGGACATATAGCAAGTAGTAGATTTGTGAATGCGATTTTAAGAAAAGTGAGTAAAGAGGATTATGAACAATTATTTAATATAAAAGATGAAATAGAAAAAATTTCAAAAACAACATCTACTCCAATATGGTTGGTAAAGCAATTAATAAAAGAAAGAAATGTAGAAGAAGCAACCAAAATTTGTAATAATTTAAATCAAAAGCCTGAATTAATTGTAAGAGTAAATTCAATAAAAATTACTAAAGAAGAATTTATGAAAAAATTAGAAGAAAGAAAAATACAATATGAAGAATTGTTATTAAAAGATTTTTTAGTAATAAAAAATTTAAAACAAATAGAAAAATTTGACTTATTCAAAGAAGGATATTTTATAGTTCAAGACCAATCAGCAGGATTGGCAGCTTACTATTTAAATCCTAAGAAAAATCAAAAAATATTAGATGCATGCAGTGCACCAGGTGGAAAGACTACATATCTTGCACAATTAATGAGAAATACAGGAGAAATTATTGCATTAGAAAAATATCAGCATAGAATTTCTTTAGTAGAGCAAAATATTAAAAGATTAGGAATAAAGAACGTAAAAACTATTGTTCAAGATACTACTACATATAATAAAAATTTAAAAAATAAATTTGATAAAATTTTATTAGATGTGCCATGTATGGGAATAGGAGTTATAAAAAGAAAACCAGATATAAAATGGCAAAGAACTGAAGAAGATATAGAAGAAATAACAAAAGACCAAAAAAATATATTACAAGTTTGCTCAAAATATTTAAAAGTTGGTGGAGAAATAGTCTATTCTACTTGTAGTATTTTGAAAAAAGAAAATGAAGATGTAATTAAGGAATTTTTACAAGAAAATCCTAATTTTAAAATAAAAAAAGAAGAATTTGAAGAATTGAAAAATATTGATATTTTTAACATAAATCAAGGTATGATAAATATAAATCCACAACCCGGATTTGACGGTTTTTTTATTTGTAAATTGGAAAAGTTTACAAATTGAATACATTATATATAATCTAATATTACAATTGTGTAACAATAAAATTACATTTATATTACATTTATTAAAAAGATATTGACTTTTTGACAAATAATTATAAAATATTAATAGAAAATTAGAAAAAATTAGCATATTTATAAATTTATACAAGTATGCTTTTTAAAATAATGCAAAAGATATAATATAGAAAAAATAAAAAGGAGCAAAAGATGGCTAGCTGTTTAGGTTTATATATAGAGGAAAATTTAATTAAATATGCAAAAGTTACAAAAGAGCATGATAATATAAAAGTAGAAGCTTTTGGTGTGAAATTTTATGAAAATTTAAATGAAGCTATTAATCAAATATTATCAGAAACATATAGCTTTAAAACAGCTATTAGTATTAATTTGTCAAATGAAAATTATTTATACTTTAATATGTTTGCTCTATTAAATAAAAATGATTTGCAAAAAGCTATAAATACGGAGTTTGAATCGTATTGTGCAGATAAGGGGTATAACCCAAATGGATTTGAAACAAGATATGCTGTTGCGACAAATAAGGATGAAAAAGATAAATTAAAAATTATACATGTAAGCAGTAATAAAGTCGATTTAACAAAAAGAATAAAACAATTACAAGGAAATAAATTAATAAATATATCTCCAGTACCAATGAGTATACCAAATCTTGTACAAATAAAAGAAAAAGATAATGTACTTATAGTAAATATAGAGGAAAAAACAACTATTACAACAATATTAGATGAAAAAATAACAAAAATAGATATAGTGGAGCAAGGAAGTAGAGATTTTTTAGATAAAATATTTTTGAAAGAAAATTCTTATGCAAAAGCATATGATATATGTAAAAATACTACAATTTATACATCAGAAGGAACAAACTTACAAGAAGTTCAAACTACAAACTTAGAAGATATAATGCCAACATTATATGAAATAGTAACAAATGTAAAAAAAATAATAGAAGAAAATTTAGAGAAAATAAACAAAATATATATTACAGGAACAGGGGCTTTGATTAATAATATAGATTTATATTTCGAAGAGTATTTGCAAAATGTAAAATGTGAAATATTAAAACCATATTTTGTGCAACATATTAGAAATATAAATATAAAAGACTATGTTGAAGTCAACTCTGCACTAACATTGGCTCTTATGGGATTACATGATGGCATTTCTGGTATGAATTTTAAGAAAACGGATTTAAAAGAAAGTATATCAGGAATATTAAAAACAGATATTAGTTTTAGTAAAGGAAAAGCTAAAAGAGCAGATAATAAATTAAGTGGAATACTAAAATTTGATTTAGGAGAAAAATTAGATACAGTAGAAAAAAATCTATTAAGGATACCAATTACTTTATTGATTTTTATAATTATATATAGTGGGTTTTCTGTAATGATAAATAATCAAATAGCAAAAAAAGATGCACAGGCAGAAGAATCTATAAAAAACACAAGAAAACAAATAAATTTAGTATCAAAAGATAATTCAAAAATAAAATCAAAAACAAATGAATATACCACATTAATAAAAAACTTAGAAGAAATAAATAATAAAATAAGTGAAACAACAAAAACAAGAAATGCTATTCCTAACTTACTAAATCAAATTATGTATTTAATACCACAAGGAGTTCAAATTACTTCAATAGAAAATACATCAGACAAGCATATTACAATAATTGCAAAGTCAGAACAGTATGAGCAACTGGGATATTTTAGAGCAATATTAAAAACAGAAAATGTTTTAACAAATGTTATATCATCAGCAGGAGAAAAAGAAAGTAATATTGTTACTGTAAAAATAGAAGGAGATTTGCCATGAAAAAATTATTAATAATAATTTTGATTGTATTATTAGCAATTCTTGCTGTATTTACAACTGTAAAAGGTTTAAAAATTGGTAATGTACAAATATTAGGACTAAAACAAATAAAAGAAGAAAATGAAAATTTAGATAAAAAATTAGAAGAAGCAACAAAACTTGCAAGTACAGAGTATGATAAAGCAATATCTGATTTAGAACAAAATGCAAAATTACTTGAAACTAAAAAAAATGATTATGAAGATATGGTAACATACAGTACAGAAAGTGAAGTACAAACAGCAAGTCAATTTTTAAAATATGAATTAGAATTTTTATGGACACAAATAGGAAATCATGCTAAAAAAGAGGGAGTAGTAATAAAAATAGATGTTGTAACTGGAACAACAAATACAGAAAATGTATATAATTTAAAATTCACAGTAAATGGAACATATGTCGGAATTGCAGAATTTATTTCAGGTATTGAAAATGATACAAATTTAGGATTTAAAATAGAAGAATTTTCAATGAAACCAGGCTCATCAGAAAATGATTTACAAGCAACATTCATATGTAAAGATATATATATAAAAGATATATCTACAACAAATTCAACAACAAATAATTTTGGAAATGAAATAACGGAAAATACACAAACCGAAGAAAATACGAATACGGCAAATACAATTACAAATACTACTTCAACAAATACTGCGAAAGAGGAGTAAACTATGAATAAAGGTATAATGAAAGAAATTATTATTATATTATTATTAACTTTAATAATTTTATTGGTATTAGGAATACTATTATATGGATTTGTTCCAAACAATAAAACTATTCCTGAACAAGTATCATATGTAACACCAGAAAATATAAAAGAACAAATAAATAGTGAAAAAATAAATGAAGACCAAGTAATTTTAACACATGAAATAGATGCAACAGAGTTACAAAATTACAAAAAAGTAAAAGATTATAAACCAGGAAAACCTAATCCGTTTTCTTCAACAACAACATCAACAACAACAGGAACAAATACACAAACTAATAATTCAGGAACAAGTTCTAATAATACAACACAATCAAACACACAAAGTTCTAATACAGTAACCAATAATACAAATTCAAATAATACAGCAAATAAAAATAATAATGGAACACAAGAAAATACAACAACTTATTATCCTGATAAAGGAATAAAATAATTGCTAATGTTATTAATATTATATTTATATAAAAGTATAAATATGAAAAATATAAAAATTCAAAAGAAAAGGAGGAAAAGTTATGCTAAAAGAGCAAAAAGGTATTACATTAGTAGCTTTAGTTATAACAATAATTGTATTATTAATTTTAGCAGCAATTTCAATTGCAATGTTAACAGGAGATGAAGGTGTTTTAGTAAAAGCAAACCAAGCTAAAACAGATAATCAACTAGGAGCAGTAAAAGATAAAGTAGGTCTTGTTGCAATAAATGCTGTATCAGACTACTATGAAGATACAATTGCAAACGGAAATGGTGAATATAGTGATACAGGAATACAAACAGCAGTATTTGATGCTATTGAAGCAATAGAAGCTGATGAAATAACACCTGTTACTATAGATACAACTACAGATAACACAGTAGTACTTTCATATAATGGAAGAAAAACAACAGGAACTGTAGCTGTAGGTGGAGGATTAACTTGGACAGGTTTTGAAAATGCTGAATAATATAAAATTTAGAGCTAATGGCATATGCATAAGAATGTATATGCCTAACTTGATATAAGGAGATAGTAATGGATATAATTTTATATACAATAATATTTTTAATAGGAATTTTTTTTGGGAGTTTTTATACATTAGCGATTTATAGAATTCCTAAAAGACAAGATATAATAAAAAAGCGTTCATATTGTCCAAATTGCAATCATGCACTTGGAACTTTGGATTTAATACCTGTATTTAGCTACTTATTTTTAGGTGCAAAATGTAGATACTGTAAACAAAAAATAAAACCTAGATATTTTATAATTGAAATATTATCTGGATTTGTTTTTGTGGCGCTTGCTTATTTAATGGATATAAGTGTATATAATTTAAGTATACAAAATGTAGTTCCATATATTTTTTTCTCATTATATATTACATTTATATTTATAATGTCTGGAATAGACAAAGAAAACAGAAAAATAGAAAAATCTGTTAATATGTTTGCAATAATAGTATCTCTTGCATATATAATATATCTATGGATACTAGAGAATGCTAATATATATAGATATGTTATATACATAGTATGCTACATACTAATATTACTTTTGGATACAATAACATTAAGAAAATGTGCAAAAAATAAATATGTAAATGGAATACTAATAATAATCATTGTAATGGCAATATTTACAGGTGAGTATGTAACAATAAACACTATTATTTTAACATTACTAGCAATTTCAATATATTTATTATTACAAAAAATAAGAATGAAAAGAAATAAAAGTAAAAAAACAGATAAAATTTTAAGTAAAGATATAACAATAGGTTATTATTTAGGTATATCAAATATTATTTTTTTACTATTTGTGCTAACATGTTCAAAATTTCTTATATTATAGAAAATAGCATTTTATATAAATTCAAAAACTATATTGCACAGAAAAATTTTTACACTAAAGATTTTAAATACATTCAGTAGACATAAAATTGATATAACCAGTATTATAAATGCATATTAAAATAAATTGCACACAAATTTACTGAAATCCAAAGAGAAAATATAAAATTAGTACAAATATTAAGGCTTTCCGATTTGTTTTTTGAAACAAAATAATTTATTTCTTTTAACACCCTTTAATATAAGAGAGAAAGGACTATAAAAAATGAAAATTAAAAACGAAAGAGGTTTCTCTGGAGTAGATATTGCAATAGGAATAGTAATAATAACAATACTAATTTCTACAATCACAGTGCTATATTCGCAAAATAGTGTAACAGCAAAAAATATAGAAAGAAACTCTATAGCTACAGAATATGCAATAAGTGAAATAGAAAATTTAAAAACAAAATCATTTGAAGAATTTAAGGGTCAGGGAAATCAAGCAGAAGAGCAATATTTTCAACTACAAAATGGAGAAAATAAAGTAGAAATAAAAGATCAACAAATTGAAGATACACCATATTATAAAACTATAAAAATACAAGATTATAAATATTTAAACAATAGCAATATAAATGATGAAACAATACAAGAAGATATATTAAAAAAATTAACAGTTGAAATTAGTTATAAAACAGGAAAAAATATTGAAACAGTATCACTTTCAACAATAATAAAAGGCTACTAGATAATAAAATAGTATAATTCACAGATTTTTTAAAATACTAATAATTAATATAATAAAATTTTAATCCATTAAATTATAAACAGTCGTGGAAAAGTAAGAATGAAGGTAATTTAAAAAATTATTATAAAGAAAGGTAAAAAATATGAAAAAAGAATATGGAATTACTTTAATTTCACTAACTGTATATATTATTTCAATGTTAATAGTAATTTCAATAATTGCAGTAATTACAACATATTTTTATAGAAATGTAAATACAGATACTAAAAATATAGATATTGCTACACAATTTACAAAATTCAATAGTTTTTTTGTAAAAGAAATAAATACGGAAAATATAGAAATTCAAGAAATAGAAGACAATTATATAGTATTTGATAATGGTGTACAATATACATTTATAAAAGAAAATAATTCAATATACAGAAATAATATAAGAATAGTTAGCAATATAAATGAAGCAAAATTTTTTCTATTAACAGAAAATAATAAATATAGTATAGAAGTAATAATAAAAATAGAAAATGAAACAAAAAATGAAAAATATACATTAGCAAGTAGTGTACAATAACTATTAAATTTATAATATATTAAACTATAAAAAATAAACACAGTTATGAAAAGTTATAGAAAGGAAGAGAGTAATGGAAGGAAAAAGACAGCCTATAGGGGTTGAATTAGTAAAAAGAGGAATTGTTAATGAAGGTGATATCGAGCAAGCTTTAAATTATCAAAGAGAACATCCAGATAAAAAAATAGGAGATATAATTTACGAACTAGATTTATGTGATCCATATAGATTAATAACAGCTATTGGAGAAATACTAGGTAGAAAAGGAATTTTGTTAAGACAAAATATGATAAAAATAAATATATCACAATATTTATCTTTTGATATTGCTAAAAAAAATAAAGCAATTCCTTTTGAAATATTAAATGGTAAAATTAAAGTTTGTTTCGCAAATATTGTAAATAACAAAGATATAGAAGTAGTTCGTCTACTATTATTAAATAAAGGTTTAATAATGGATCCATACATTACTTTTGAAAAAGATATACAAACAATATTAGAAAGCTTAGAAGGTAGTGTGTCAAATAATTTAGAAGCAACAGAACAGCATTCAACAACAACAAGCTTAGTTGATAGTATAATAAAAACAGGAATAGAAAAAAGAGCCAGTGATATACATATAGAACCAATGGCAAACTTTGTCAGAGTTCGTTATCGTATAGACGGGGAACTAGTAACTGTTGCTAGAATAGAAAAAGATAAACAACAGCATTTAATAGGAAGATTAAAAGCTATTTCTAATATGCATCAAGAAAAGCAAGAATCACAAGACGGAAGAATTTTATTATATGAAGATTATAATATTCGTGTTTCTTCTCAGCCAAATGTATATGGAGAAAAATTTGTTTTAAGATTATTAAAGAAAAATTCAAATATAAGAAATATATTTGAATTAGGATTTCCAGAAGATGAAGAATTTTTAAAAAGAACAATAAATAATAGAAATAGTATTTCTATTGTGGCAGCTCCGACAGGTGAAGGAAAAACAACAACACTATATAGTATAATGGATTATTTAAATAAACCTGAAATTAATATAACAACAATAGAAGATCCTGTAGAAATTAGAATAGACGGATTAAATCAAATAGAAATAGGAGGAAAATCAACTTATGCTTCTTCTATAAGAACGGTTTTAAGGCAAGATCCAGATATAATTCTAGTTGGAGAAATAAGAGACAAAGAAACAGCAGAAATAGCAATACAAGCAGGACAAACAGGTCATTATGTATTATCAACAATACACACAATAGATGCAATTGAAATAATAACCAGATTAAGAAAACTTGGAATATCTGACTATGATATTGCAAGTACATTAAGTACATCAATTTCTCAAAGATTGGTTAGAAGATTATGTTCAAAATGTAAAGTACAAAGACCTTTAACAGAAAATGAAAAAAATTTAATTCAATTAAAGAATGAAAAATATAACTTAAACTATTCATTAGATACAATGATATATGAAGCTGTTGGCTGTGAGCATTGTAATAAAACAGGATATTATGATAGAATTGGTATTTTTGAAATCTTAAACATAACAGATGAAATAAAAGAACTAATAATGAATGGAAAATCTAGTATAGAAATAAGAAGACAAGCATTATTACAAGGTTATAAACCTCTAGAAGTAGATGGATTAAGGAAAGTATTCCAAGGAGAGACTACACTAGAAGAATTAAACAAAAAAATATCAATTTATTAGGAGGATGAAAAAAATGAATATGGATAAAATATTAGATGAAGCAATAAAAAGGGATGCATCAGATGTACATTTAATATGTGATAATAAACCATATCTAAGAGTTGCAAGAGATTTAGTTCCAATAGAAAAAATGGGAGTTTTAACAGAAGAAGATATGGCAGAAATATATGATTATCTTATTATGGGAAATATAGAAAAAGATGAAGTTTTTAATAAAACTAGAAAACTAGATACATCATATATTTATAAAGGTATAAGATTAAGAGTAAATATATCTTTATCTGACAATATACCTTTGTGTACTTTAAGACTTATAAAAAATGAACTTCCAACATATGAATCATTAGGTGTTCCTGACATAGTAAGAAGGATGACATATCAAACACAAGGAGTTATTTTAGTAACAGGAAAGACAAACTCAGGTAAAAGTACAACATTAAAAGCATTAATAAATTATATAAATGAAACTCAAAATAAAAAAATATTAACATTACAACCACCAATAGAATATAAGCATCATTCTAAGGAATCTATAATTGTACAAAAAGAAGTTGGCCTAGGTGGAGATGTTTTAAATTATAGCGACGGTGTAAAAAATTCATTAAGAGAAGATTGTGATATATTAGTAATAGGAGAAATAAAGAACAAAGAAACAATGGAAGCTGCAATAGAAATGGCAGAGTCAGGACATTTAGTAATAGGAACACTTCATACAAAATCGTGTGCAGAAACTATAGATAGAATGATAAATTTTTATGAAGTAAGAGACCAAGTATCAATTAAATATTTATTATCATCATTGTTAAAACTTGTTATATCTCAAAGACTTTTAAAAGGAACTGATGGAAAATTAGTTTTAGTACCAGAAGTTATGGTAGTTGACAATATAGTTTCTGGTATAATAAGAAAAGATAAATTTAGCGTGTCAGAAATAGAAGATGCAATTCAAAGCAATTTGGAAAAAGGTAGTATTGGTTTAATTAATTCAATTGCAAAACTTTTCGTAGAAAATAAAATTACTTTAGCACAAGCTAAGGCTCAAATAGAAGAAAAGAATATAGAAATATTGAATAGAACTATAATGCAATTGAAAATAAAGAAATCAGATTCTCCACATGTATAATTTAATTGCATATTTAAGTAAGAGGAGGAAATAATAATGCCCACATATGTATATAAGGCAGCTACTAAAAGAGGAGTCATTGTAAGAAATAAAGTAGAAGCAAATAGTAAACAAAGTTTAATAAAGCTATTGAAACAGAATGACTTGTTGCCAATAGATGTAGAGCAGGTAGCATATTATTCAAAACAAAAAAGACAGCATAAAAAGAATGTTGTTGATATTCAAGAAATAATGAAAAATATAAACACAACACAATTAAATAGAGAACATGTAAAAGAACCAACTGTAAAAGAAAAAGTAAATATGTATTTAGCAAGAGAAAAAAAAGTAACAAGAAGAGATCTTATGATTTTTACACAAAATTTCTATTTATTGAAAAAGGCAAATTTTAATAATATACATGCATTAAATACTATTATAGAAAGTACAGAAAATTTAACATTTAAAGGAGTATTAGAAGATATCTTAGCAGGACTTGAAGCAGGAGAAAATATGTATACAACAATGGAATATTATTCAAATATATTTCCATATATATATATAAATATGATAAAAGTAGGAGAATTGTCAGGTTCACTTACAAAATCTCTTGAGCAGGCTGTAAAATATTTAGATGATAATGATGCATTAAATAGAAAACTAAAAAGTATTTTAATACCAAATATAATTCAGTTTGTTTTATTAATAGTTATGCTATTTGTTGGTACATTAGTTGCAATTCCTGCAATTCAAGAGGTTTTTGATGAATTAGGAACTACAGAAACTTTGCCACAAGTAACCTTATGGTTTGCTGATGTTGTAGATAATATAATTAAATATTGGTATATACCGACAATTATTATTATTGCTATAATAGGTGCAATAGTTTTATATGTAAAAACACCAAAAGGTAAATATAATTTTCATTATTTTAAATATAAAATGCCAGTATTTGGTGAATTAATATATGCATTAGATTTTTCAAGATTTTTAAAAGCAATGTTATTAAACCTACGAAATGGTATGAGAATTCAAGATGCATTAGAAGTAAGTAAAAATGTTGTACACAATTATGTTATGCTTTCTATGATAGAAACAGCAATAAATAATATATTAATGGGTGCATCTTGGATTGAACCTTTTGAAAAATCAGGATTATCTTCATCTATGGTAACTGAAATGCTTAAAATAGGTATGCAAACAGATTTAACAGAAATGATGGAAAAGCTAGTAGAATATATGGAAATTGATATAGATAATATTATGGCAAAGATTATGGCTGTTTTACCACAAATTGTTTATAGTATAGTTGGAGCTGTTTTAATATTCTTTGTACTTGTAGTATTAGTGCCTTGTGTTCAAGTTTATATGGGTAATTTCTTATTCTCTGCATATGGTGTATAGTTTGAAAGAAAAAACTTTCATAACTATGTGTGCCTTCCAAAGATTTAAAGTTAGCGAAGGCAAGGAAGGAATGAGATTATATATGAATGTAGGAATAGATTTAGGAGGAAGTCATATTGGCTTAGGAGTAGTTGATAAAAATGGATTAATTTTAGAAAAAGTAGAAAAAAGAATAACTATTGTAGAGAAAAAAAATATAAAAAAAACAATAGAAAGTTATATAATAGAAAATGTAGAAAAATGGCAACAAAAATATAAATTAACAAATATAGGTATTGCAGTACCAGGAACAGTAAAAGAAGGAACAGTTGTAAAATCTGTAAATTTAGGTCTAGAAAATTATAAAATTGTAGATGCATTACAAAAAGAAATAAAATTACCAATAGTTATAAAAAATGACGCAAAATGTGCTGCATTGGGAGAAAATGCATATGGGTGCTTAAAAAAATATACTAGAAGTATTTTTCTAACTTTAGGAACTGGAATAGGTGGAGCTGTAATAATTGATAATAAGTTATTAAATACAGGAGATCTTCCAGGTTGTGAATTTGGACATATGATAATAGAAAAAAATGGAATTTTATGTAATTGTGGGAAAAAGGGTTGCTTTGAAAGATATGCATCTATGAAAGCTTTAAAAAACAGACTAAGAAAGGAATTAAATTTAGATGAAACAACAAGAGGGCAAGTACTATTAGATAAAATAAGAAATAATACAAAATCAAATCCAGATTATAATATAATAGAAAAAATAATAAAAGAATTTATACAAAGTTTAGCAATAGGAATATCAAATTTAATAAATATTTTTGAACCAGAGGCAATAGGAATTGGAGGAAGTTTTGTATTTTTTGAAGACATTCTTTTAGATAGACTAAAAGACTATATAATATCTAATAATCTTTTATTTAATCCAAGAAAAGATATAAAAATAGAAACAGCTATATTAGAGAATAATGCAGGAATAGTTGGGGCAAGTATTATTATATAAGGAATGTTAAGAATTTAGGCTGAATGTCAATAGTTGTGGTAGAAAAATTTGGGATGAATGTCAATAGCTGGAGTGAAAACTTTGAAAGTTTTTTACTCCAACTCTATTTCTTATGTTATAGGAAACAATATGAAACTTTTTAGTTTCGCAACACAAAGTGAAAATAAATAATATATATTTTATTTTCAAAAGAAAAATCGAAGATTTTCCTATAACAGCAATATAAAATAAATATTTTTTATGTTTTTAGATCCATTCGCCATATTTTTTTACATATATTTTTTTAGCAAAAAGTGCTACAAAGCAATATAAAATAGGAACACCTAAAATTACTGTTAAATATTTTAAAGGAATAGAAACTAGACCAATAATATGTCCTAAAGCTGTAAATGGTACAAGAATCGCTAAAATACTTAAAAGTATAGAAGAAAAATATACAAATTTATGAGCATTACTTTCTACAAAAGGAATTTTTGCAGTTCTAATAATGTGCATACCAACTAAATTAGATACAACACCATAAGAAAACCAAATAGTTTGAAATATGGCTTCAGTTCGAACATTAAAAATAAACCATAAAGAAGCAAACACAATCATATCAAAACAAGAACTTAGAGGCCCCATAAATAACATGAAATTTTTTAAACTTTTTAAATCCCACTTTCTAGGTTTTTCTAAATATTCTTTATCAACATTATCGAAAGGAAGTGTTAATTGTCCAAAATCATAAAGCAAACTTTGTACTAGTAATTGGATAGGAGTAATAGGTAAAAATGGAAGAAGTATACTAGCAACAATAACAGAAGAAACTTCTCCAAAATTGAAGCTTACAGCCATTTTTATATATTTAATTAAATTTGCAAAAGTTTTTCTACCTTCTATAACTCCTTCTTCTAAAACATTTAAATCTTTTTCAAGCAAAATTATATCAGCAGATTCTTTTGCTATATCAACAGCAGTATCAACAGAAATACCAACATCAGAATTTGTAAGAGAGGGACTATCATTTATACCGTCTCCCATGTATCCTACAATATTTTCTGACTCTTTTAATAATCTTACTATTCTAGCCTTTTGAATAGGAGAAAGTTTAGCAAAAATATTTGTATTTTTTAGAAGTCTCAAAACACCAATATCTGCTAATTTATCTATTTGGCTACCCAAAACTATATTTTTGGAATTAATACCAACTTTTTTACAAATACATTTTGTTACTTCTGCATTATCACCTGTTAGAACAATTACACGAATACCAGATTTATTTAATTTTTCAATAGCAATCTTACTACTTTCTTTAGGGGGATCTAAAAAACCTATAAAGCCCATAAGAACCATATTTTTTTCATCTTGTACACCAAAATTTGAAATAAGAGCTATGTCATTTTTTTGACATACAGCAACAACACGTAAACCTTCTTCATTCATTTTTTTACTTATCTTTTTTATATTATCTTTTATTTCTTTTGTAAGAGGAGACACCTCTCCTTTATAATCACACATTGTACATATATTTAATATTTCTTCTACAGCACCTTTAGTAATTAATTGTTTTTTAGTACCGTCAGAGACAACAACAGAAAGACGTCTTCTAGAAAAATCAAAAGGAATCTCGTCTATTTTTATATATTTTTCAATTAAAGAACCCATGTCATTTTTTAAAGCACGATTAATTACTGCTTCATCTATATTTCCTTTTAAACCTGTTTGAAAATATGAATTCAAAAAAGCGTGTTTTAAAATTCGAAGATCCTCTTCTCCTTTAATATCTAAATATTTTTCAAGTACAATTTTATCTTCTGTTAAAGTACCTGTTTTATCAGTACACAAAATATTCATAGCTCCAAAACTCTGAATAGAATCTAACTTTTTCACAATTGTTTTCTTCTTAGACATTCTTAGAGCACCTTTAGAAAGACTAGAAGATAGTATAACAGGTAAAAGTAGGGGAGTGATACCAATTGCTATTGCAACTGCAAAGGTAAAAGCAATAACAATGCTATGTTTCCAAGCATTTAAAATAAAGACAATTGGAATAAGTATTAGCATAAATCTTATTAATAATTTACTAATACTTTCAATACCTTTTTGAAAAGCTGTTTTTGGTTTGCCAGAAGATAATGTATGAGCTATTTTACCAAAATAGGTAGAATTTGCGACCTTTATAACTGCACCTTTTCCACTACCACTAATTACATTTGTACCCATAAAACATATAGTATCTAAATCAGAAATATTGTCTATGTCGTTAAGAGAAATTTCAGAGTTGGAAATCTTTTTTACTGCATCAGATTCTCCAGTTAAAGAAGATTGTCCAACATATAAATCTTTAGACTCTAAAACTCTTAAATCCGCAGGAATCATACTACCAGCAGATAATAATACGATATCTCCAATAGTTATTTCTTTTATAGGAATAGAAATTTCCTTATTATTACGTATTACATGAGTTGTTGTTGCAACTAATTCTTTTAACTTTTGAGCAGCTTTATTAGAACGGAACTCTTCAAAAAACTCAAGTAAAGTACTTGCAATTACTAATACAAGAATTACTATAATATTTGCATAATTAGGTGTTTCAGGCAAAATAACATCAGTATATAACAAAACTATAGTAATACCTAGTAGAATACTGTTAAAAGGACTAAAAAGACTCTGTAAAAAATAGTAATACCATTTTTTCGGCTTTGCTTGGTTAATCTCATTAAGCCCAAAATGTTTTAAATTTTTTTCTACACTATTATCATCTAAACCATTAATATTAATATTGTATTTTTTTATAAATTCTTCTTTTGATAATGTACATTCATTACCATACATTTGAGTAATATTTACATTTTCTTTTTGTGTTGACATTATTTTTCATCTCCATTTTTGGTAAAATCTTTTTTATCATGTTGCTTTTCTTCTATTATGGCTCAAAAATGAAAAAAAAAACATAATTCACACAATTTTGACTTCGCAAAATTGCATATAATGAAGATGGAGAGGTATTTTTAATAATAGATATAGAAAAACAAGAATATGAAAGCTAGTTTCTTTTTTTATACTTATTTTTAAATTTAAGGAGGTATGTAAAAAAATGACAAAGTCAAAAAACAAAATTGTAGCAACATTTTTATTAGCAATCGTAATTATGACAAATGTATTACCAATAGGAACGAGCCTAGCAGCACATAATATTGGAGATAATATTGGACTAACAAGTATAGGAGAAGTGCAATATCATTTAAAAAGTCATTCCTTGCCAAGTGGCGGATATGTAGTAACAAGTTTAGCAGGTTATCATGAAAATGGTAATTTTTATCCAGCTTATTGTTTAAATGTAAATAGACCAGGTGTAGATGATAACAGAGATTATAGTGTTACATTAACAGAAATTTTATCAGATCAAGTAACTTATAATAAAGTATGGAGAGTTGTAAGAGCAGGTTATCCATATAATTCTCCAGAAAGTTTAGGAGTAAGTGATTGGAGATTTGCTTATCAAGCAACTAAAATGGCAGTATATTGTGTATTAGGACAATCAAATGTAAATAGTTTTTATGCAACAGATAGCGAAGGACAACAAATAGTGGACTTAATTCATAGATTAGTAAATGAAGGGGAAAATGGAACAGCTACATATAGAACACCAGTAGCAAATATGAATAAAACAGGTAATATGATATTAAGTGGGGATTATTATGTTCAAAATTACACAGTAAGTTCAAATGTAGATATTTCTAGTTATGAAATAGCAAACACTAACTTTCCAGTAGGAACTAAAATAACAAATACTACAGGAACAGAACAAAATACTTTTGGAAGCGGAGAAACATTTCAAGTAAGAATACCAAAAAATATAGTAGAAACACAAGATATTAACGGAAGATTAAGAGTTGATGTTAATTCAAAATCTTATGCAGTATTTTATGCCACAAGTTATAATCCATCATTGCAAGACTATGCAGTAACAGGAGATCCAATAGCATTAACAAGTTCAACAACTGATTTAACATTAAAAGCAAATACAGCAAGCATAAAAATTAAGAAAATTGATGCAGATACAAAAGAGCCTATAAAAGACACTACTTATGAATTAACAAAAGAAGATGGAACAGTTATAGGTAGAGCAACAACAGACAGTACAGGAAATTTGACATTTTATGAATTGTATCAAAATAATTATATTTTAAAAGAAATAAAAAGTAATGATGACTATGTAATATCACAAGAAAGTGTAAATATAAGAGCAATTTATAATAAAGTTACAGAAGTAACTCTTAAAAATAAACATAAAACAGGAAACTTAAAAGTATATAAAGTAGACAAAGACAATCATAAAATTACATTAGGAAATGTAGAATTTGATTTATATAGTGAAGAATTTAAAAAAATAATAGGAACATATAGAACTGATGTGAATCGGAGAAATTTATGTAGAAAACCTAAGAACTGGAAATTATAAATGGATTGAAAAAAACGTTCGGAAAATGGTATAACTTAGCAGGGGATACAGAAATAAAAGTAGAATGGGATAAAACAAAAGAATCAACTATTGAAAATGAATTAAAAAAAGCACAGTTAGAGATTTTGAAAAATTAACATTACAAGAAACAGAAACTTTACAAAAATATAAATTAAATGTAGAGCCACAAACAGTAAAATCAGAAGCAAATCAAATAAAAGATATAGTATTTACAAATGAAAAGAAAAAAGGTCAAATTAAAGTCATAAAAGTAGATTTAGACAATAACGAAATAAAACTAAAAGATGTAGAATTTGAAGTATATGACGAAAAAGGCAATGTAGTAGACAAACTAAAAACAGACCAAAATGGAGAGGCAGTAAGTAAGAGATTGCCAATCGACCAAAAATATACTGTAAGGGAAATCAAAACAGGAGATACCTATGTATTGAATGAAGAGCCACAAACAGTAACATTAAAAGAAAATCAAATTACAGATATTATTTTTACAAATGAAAAGAAAAAAGGTCAAATCAAAGTAATAAAAGTAGATCAGGACAATAATGAAATAAAACTTGAAAATGTAGAATTTAAAGTATATGATGAAAAAGGAAATGTAGTAGATACCTTAAAAACAGATAAAAATGGAGAGGCAGTAAGTAAGAGATTGCCAATCGACCAAAAATATATTGTGCAAGAATCCAAAACTTTGGAAACCTATGTATTAAAAGAAGAACCACAAACAGTAATATTAACACAGGATCAAATAACAGATATTCAATTTGAAAATGAGAAAATCAAAGGAAAAATTGAAATAACAAAAATATCTGCAGATGACAATAAACTAACAGGAGAAAACAAAGGAACAAAATTAGATGGAGCAATATTTGAAATATATAACGAAAAAGAAGAACTTGTAGATACTATTACAATAGAGAAAGGAATTGGAACAAGTAAATTATTAGAAAAAGGAAAATACTTTATAAAAGAACAAAATAGTGGATCAGATAATTATTTGTTAAATACCAAAAATATGAAATAGAAATAGTAGAACACATGAAAACAGTTCCAATTACAATAGAAAATACAAGTGTTGATATTGGATTAGATATTGACAAAAATGGAGTAGTACAAGCACAACCAAATGATGAGATAAAATATGGATTTAATACATTAAAAAATACATCAAATGTTGCACTAGACAATTTTACATGGACTGACAATTTGCCTTATGATTATGTAAGAATTACAAAGTTATTTACTGGAACATATAATGAAGATTTAGACTATATTGTGAAATACAAAACAAATAAATCAGAAGATTATATTGAATATGGAAAATATAATACACAAAAAATAATTATATTGACTTTACAAAACTAGAATTAGACACAGATGAATACATTACAGATTTTAAGGTAGAGTTCGGAACAGTAATGCCAGGATTTGAAGCAGTAGAAAAACCATTTATTTTTGCAAAAGTATTGCCAACAGTACAACCAGAAGATAGATTGGTTAATTATACAAGCCTAACAGGAAATTATAAGGAACATGAATTAGAAGATAAAGCAGAATGGCCTACAATATCTTATGGCAAAAAATTAGAGATAAAGAAACTTCCAAGAACGGGATTCTAAATAAAAATTTAATATATTGAAATAAGAGCCAAAATGATTTATGAAAAATATAAATTGTTTTGGCTTTTTTTGTGCTTTTTTTAAATTTATGTGCTATAATGCCTATGAGAAACAAAAAGCAAGGAGGATGTTAGATATGTTAGAAAACATAGAATTATTATGTCATAGTAGCATTAGAATAGATAAAGAAAAAATAATTTATATAGACCCATTTAAAATAGAAAAAAACTATAATGATGCAGATATTATATTTATAACACACGACCATTACGACCACTATTCAGAAGAAGACATAGATAAGGTAAAAAAAGAAGATACTGTAATTATAGCACCAGAAGAATTATTAACAAAACTATTAAGAAAAGGAATAAGAAGAGATTATATAGCTACAGTAGAGCCAAATAAAGAATATATGGTAGAAGGAATTAAATTTGAAACAATACCAGCCTATAATACAAATAAACAATTCCATCCAAAAGAAAATGGTTGGGTAGGTTACATTATTGAAATAAAAGGTATCAAATATTATATTGCAGGAGATACGGATATAACTGAAGAAAATAGAAAAGTGAAATGTGATGTAGCATTTGTTCCAGTCGGTGGCACATATACAATGGATTTTAAAGAAGCAGCATATTTAATAAACGAAATAGAACCTAAAATAGCAGTACCAACACATTATGGAAGAGTAATAGGAACAGAGCAAGATGCAATTGATTTTGTAAAACTTTTGCATCCAAAAACCAAAGGTATAATTTTAATGAAACAATAATTGGAAGTATTAGGATAATTTGACTTTACTTTTTATGTAAATTGTGATAAAATATATAGAGCAATTCTGCTTATTAATAAAAAAGCTCATTGAGCATTTTTAGGAAAGGAAGATAGAAATATGGCTGAAAGAAACTTCTTTGCGAGGCTCTTTGGACTTGAAGATGCAAATTCTACTACAGACCGGGAAGAAGAAAATCGGGTAGAGAATAATGCTGAAACTCATTCAACAGAGTCTGATGGAACAACGCTGCAAGACGCAGTAAATTTCGTTGCAGAATTACAGAGTTACTATTATAATGACATCTGTAAAATGCAGACGGATTTGGTAGTACAAACATCTATGACACAAAGCGAAGTCAGTTTTGTTAATAAGAAAATCAAACAGGACCAAGTGGCTCTTTCTCAGATAGATGAAATACTTAATTTAGTAAAAGAAAATGAAAGAGAGTATCAGTCTATTTGGAGAAAATCTGTTTATAGTTTTTATGACGAAATTGAAAGAGCAAAATTAGCAACAGTACAAGAAAAGGTATTTTCTATAATCCTTAGACTATGCGTTGTAAACACAAAACCTGAATTGAAAAGTATCATTCTGAATAGGATACAGAAGTATAAGGAAGCATGGAATATAAGAGGAGAAATCCAAATTCCTACTAACTTTAATGTAGTTCTGGTTGATGGAAAAAACGGTGTAGAGAAATATCAATTTGGAGAATTCACGAAAAAAGTCATTGCAAACAATGATGACAAAGTTCTTAGTTCGGTTCAACTGGATAAAATTAGGGCAATGGACTTTGAAGTCGAGGAAGTATTTCCGACTGATAAGGTTTGGGTTTATGTTTCAAGTGTTACAAGATTGCAACTCAACTATATGAGAAGAACTTGCTTTATTGATAACACATGGGAATATGATCCAGATGAAGATAAAAATCTTTGCCTTGATGTAGTTAAAGTTGCTGACTTGGATCAGTATTTGAAGGGAATATTGCAAATTGTTTTGACAAAAAGGAACTTTGCAGTCATTTCCATAGTGATTCCTACAAATTATATGAAGAGGATTATTGGACCAACAGAACAGAGAGGTGACAAAGTAGAAATTTGTAAAAGGTATCGGTTCTATTTGAAAGAAAGAAGTGGCTTGTATAAGGGTAATCTTTTGACTGCGAGGGTAGACAGAAGAAATATTCCTGAAAAGTTACAGTTTGTATCTTATATTAAATTCAGAAAGGCATATTTTTGAATCGAATAAAAGGCTATATGGTGAAATATCCATGTAGTCTTTTATCGTTAATTGACAGAATTTAATCTTGAGTTTTACAGTTAAAGTGAGCAAAACCTTAAGTATGTAAGGGTTGCTCACTTTTGAAATGTTGTCGAAT
>CALXAU010000009.1 GCA_944386355.1 uncultured Clostridia bacterium | reverse complement strand
AGGTATAAAAAGTTATTTTATTACACAATCAAATTTGCCTTTTAAAATAGAAGGTGCAATTGCTTTTCCAGATTAATTATAAAGGAGAAAATATATATGATCCAGCATTTAAAAATTTAGAAACTTTTAATAAAGATTGAAAATAACCCAATAATTCCAAAAACAATAAAAATTATATTAGATAAATTTTCGATTAGATTTTTATTAAATCTATTACCTAAAAACTTTCCAAAAGAAATAGCAAGAAAGTTACTAGAAACCATTCCACAAATTGAACCTAAAACTAAAGATATTTTATATGAAGGATATTGAAATCCAAGGCCTAAAGAAGCTAGAAATGTTTTATCTCCAAGTTCTCCAATTACAATACTAATAGCAATGATAAAAATGTAATTTATTGAAGAAGATAGATTTTTCAATAAATTAGATTTTTTTTCATTTCTATCATTGATTTCCTTTTTTGGAATAAATCCAATAATACCTATTAATAAAAAAGAAATGTAAGTAAAAACTTTTAAATAAAGGTGAAAAATTTCATTATTAATAGAACCAATTTTACTTCCAAATAATATTGCAAGACCATGACTAAAGAATGTGCCTATAGCAACACCAATTAAAATTATCTTAGTTTTACTTTTAGAAGAAAATGAAATTACAAGTAGCTGAGTTTTGTCTCCTAATTCTGATATGAATACAATAATAAAAGATATAAAAAATGTGTAAATTAAGGCCATAGTCATAATAATGTTAGAATACTAACATTCTCCTTTCATTAAGATTATTTTATATATTAGGAAAGTCAGCATGACTTTCTTTGGAAAATAAAATATTTAATATTTATTTTCACTTTGTGTTGCGAAACTAAAAAGTTTCATATTATTTCCTAATAAAAATAGATAAAACACAATGTTCACAATTTTACTTACATAAAATTGGCACACTAACAAATACGCAACATGTAACTAAAAGGATAAAGAATTTTAATCATGTAGCTTTTCTTCTAATAATGTTTATTCAAATATTAATAAAAAAGAACTAATAATAATCTTAGGTTGACAGCATTGAATAAATAGTTACAATTGAGAGTCTAGTAATGTAAATTTTGTGTGAATTGCTTTACTTTGATTTTTTAAAATGATATTATTCAATAAGTAAAAACTTTTTAAGGAGGAATCTTTGTGATAGAAGTTAAAAATCTTACTAAAAAATATGGAGACTTTACGGCTGTGGACAATATAAGTTTTACAATCCAAGAAGGAGAGATAGTAGGACTTTTAGGTCCTAATGGCGCTGGAAAAAGTACAACAATGAACATGATTACAGGATTTATTGAACAAACAGAAGGAGAAGTTATAGTAGATGGATATAACATGTTAAAAAAACCAAAAAAAGCAAAAAAAGAAATAGGATATATGCCAGAAGGAGTTCCATTGTATACGGAACTAACAGTTAAAGAATTTGTTACATATATGGCAGAAATAAAAAAAGTAGATAGAAAAACAAGAAAAGAGAGAGTAGAAAAAATAATAAAACAAACAGGTTTAGAAGATGTGCAAAAAAAGCTAATAAAAAATTTATCAAGAGGATATAAACAAAGAGTAAGTATGGCAGGGGCGTTAGTTGGAGATCCTAAAATTTTAATTTTAGATGAACCTACAGTTGGTTTAGATCCAAAACAAATAACAGAAATAAGAAATTTGATAAAAGAATTAGGAAAAACTCATACTGTAATACTGAGTTCTCATATTTTATCTGAGGTAAGTCAAATTTGTAATAAAGTTATTATAATAAATAAAGGAAAAATGATAGCAATAGATACGCCTCAAAAATTAGAAGAAAGAGTGCAAAATAAAAATTGTATTTATGTAACAGTAGAAGATCCAGAAAATAAATTAGAAAACATAAAAAATAAAATTAAAAATATAAAAAATATAACTTTATTAGAAGAAAATGAAGACAACACTAAAAAATACATAATAGAAACAGAAGGAGAAGATGATATAAGAAAATTAATCTTCTCAGAATTTGCAAAAGAAAATATCACTATATTTGAAATGAAAAAAGCAGATACAACATTAGAAGATGCATTTATGAAATTAATTGAAGAAGGAGGAGAAAAATAATGGGAGCAGTTATAAAAAAAGAACTAAAAACATATTTTTTATCTCCAATAGGATATGTATTTATAGGATTATTTTTGACGATGTTTAGTATATTTTTCTATACAGATGTTATAAGTTTTTATAGTACAAACTTTGAATACATTTTTTATTCAGGTTCAACAGTTCTAACATTTATAGTTCCTATACTAACAATGAGAACAATTGCAGAAGAAAGAAAAACAGGTACAGAACAATTATTATTAACCTCACCACTTAGTATAACAAAAATAGTTCTTGGAAAATTTATTGCTGCAACATTAATTGTAGTAATAACAGAATTATTCACATTTTTATATTATGGAATATTATGCTATTTTGGAACACCTCATTTAGCTACTGCATTATTAACTATGCTTGGCTTTTTGTTACTAGCTATGTCATATATTTCATTTGGAATTTTAGCTTCTAGTATTACAGAAAACCAAATAATTTCAGGAATAATAACTGTTGCTGCATTTGTATTAATGTTATTTTTACCATATTTTAATACAGCTTTTACAGATTTTTCTTTAATTAACATGTTCGCAAAATTTGCTTTAGGACAAATAGATATCGCAAATACAGTTACATTTATAACATTTACAATACTATGTTTAGTAGTAACAATAATAGTAATGCAAAGAAGAAAAAGTGTAAGGTAAAGGAGGACTTATTTTGAAAAAATTTATTGATAAAATAAAAAAGAAATGGCTAATAAAAGGAACTACTACATTTTTATTAATAGCGATCTTAATAGCAATTTTCTTGCTAATAAATATATTAATTCAAAAATTAGAACTAGAACCAATTGATTTTACAGAAGAAAAATTATATACATTAACTCAAGAAAGTAAAGATAAGGTAAAAGATGTAAATAAAGAAGTAAATATATATTTTGTTGGATATTCAGAAGAAGATTCAAATCTAGATCTTGCAAAACAATATAAAAAAGTTAATGAAAACATAAATGCAGAATCTGTTGACATAGCAGAAAGACTAGATATTGCAAATAAATATCAATTGACAACAGATGCTCAATGTATAATTGTAGAAAGTGGAGAAAAATCAAAAGTTTTAACTGCAAGTGATTTACAAACTTATGATACAACTACTTATGAAACTATAAATATTGCAGAAGAAAAACTAACTAGTGCAATAATGTCTGTATCAACAGATAAAATTCCAAAGATATATGTTTTAAATGGATATGGAGAAAATTCTTTAAGTAAAAATATGAATTATTTTGGAATAGCTCTAGTAAATGAAATAAATACTGTAGAAGAATTAAATGTAGTAATAACTGGAAAAATTCCAGATGATTGCGATATTTTGGTAGTTACAACACCTAGTAAAGATTTTGATGATATTGCAACAAATGCTATTATTGAATACATAAATAAAGGTGGGAATATTTTATGGTTAAATGATGCTATAACAGAAAATATAAGCATGCCTAATGTTCAAAAAATATTAGAAATATATGGAGTAAAACCATTTGAAATAGGTTATGTTAGAGAAAATGATGCGAGCAAAATGATATCAAATAGTCCAGAAATGATAAATCCAAACTTTGGATATTCAACTATTACAGAAAAGTTATTTGATTCAACAGGAGTATATTTATATAATGCCACTAAAATAAATTTAGTTGATGATACAGAATTAGAAAACTTAAAAGTAACAAAAACAGAATTATTAAAAAGCAGTGATAAAGCATATTTTACATCTGATTTTAATTCTACAAATTTTGAACAACCAGAAACACAAGAAATGTTATTAGGCGTAGAATTAGATAAAATAGTAAAGGAGGAAAATACAGAGACACAGGAACAAGAAGTAACTTCAAAATTAATTATATATGGAAATAATGCTTTTGTAACAGATGCAACAGCTTTAATTCAAAATTATCGTATACCATTAATAGGTTTAGGGGATAATATGGACTTAGTATTAAACTCAGTAAGTTACCTCGTAGATAAAGATGAAAATATTACAGCAAGAAAATCTACAAGTACAGTAACATATACAGCAACACAACAAGAGCATGATATAGTAATGATAATAATCTTTACTGTACCAGCATTAATTATAATAATTGGAATTATTGTATGGATAGTGAGAAAAAGAAGAAAATAATAGAATAAGAAAAATAAAACCCCATAAAATTAAAAGGGGTTTTATTTTATGAAGAATACATTTAATATAATATGGGTAATAATAGGAACACTAATTGGAGCAGGTTTTGCTTCTGGACAGGAAATAAATCTGTTTTTCTATTCATATGGAAAAATTGGATTTATAGGATTATTAATTTCTAGTATATTGTTGTGTTTAATAATACAATATTCTTTAAAAATAATAAAAGAAAAACAAATAAATACATATAAAGAATTTTTAGAAAACATATTAAAAAGTAAAAATGAAAGTAGTTTTTTTAATATAAAAAATATTGTAAATATAATTATAAACATATTTATATTAATAACTTTTTTTATAATGGTAGCTGGATTTGGATCATATTTTCAGCAGGAATTTAGAATAGAGGGTTATATTGGAAGTTCTATATTAGCAATAATATGTTTTTTTGTTTTTTTAAAAAGTATTAGTGGATTTATTAAATTAAATGATATATTAGTGCCAATTTTAGTTATTTTTCTACTATTAATAGGGTTTTTAAATATTAAACAAATTAATATATTAGAAATAACAAGTAATTTAGAACAAGTAAGTAAACCAGGAGGAATAATCAGTGGTATATTATATGCAAGTTATAATAGTATCTTATTAATACCAACATTAATTACTTTAAGAAATTATTTAAAAGGGGAAAAACAAATAAAATTTATATCTATTCTTACAACATTAATAATAATAGTTTTATCTTTAATAATAATTAGCCTTTTATATAGAGTAGATATAAACATAAATGATATAGAAATGCCAGTGGTATATGTAGTAAGTCAAAATTTTAAAAAATTGAAAATACTGTACGGGATTATAATTTTGTTATCTATACTCACAACAAGTTTATCATTAGGAATAAGTTTTTTACAAAATACTGTAAAAAGTAAAAAAAGTTATCCACAAATTGCTACAATTATGTGTATAACTTCTGTTGTAATTTCAAAATTAGGATTTTTAAATTTAGTTAATTTATTATATCCAATTTTTGGATTTTTAGGGTTAATACAAATTTTTAAATTAGTTGCTTTTTTTAAACGGATATAGTAAAATTAGAATGAAAAAAATAAAGTCTGATTGGAGGATTTTGTTTGAAAAACTTTGGAATACAAACAGAAGAAAAAAAAATAAATAAGAAAAAAATTATCTATATATCATTAGCAGCAGTTATAGTTATATGTCTTATAACACTAGTAATAATTTATTATAACAATAAAAATGCAAGAGAGTGGATAGATAAAAATATTTTTAGAAAAGAAGTAATTCAAGATAATGCTACAATTATAGAATTAGAAGATCAAAATTCAAATGTATATGCTTTTAATAAATATATAGGAGTATTAAATAAGAATAATTTTGATATATATAATAATTTAGGAAAAAAAGAAACAAATTTTACAGTAGAAATAACTACTCCTATTTTTAAAAGTACAAATAGATTTCTAGTTATTGCAGAAGATAAAGGTAAAAAAGTATATTTAATTGAAGATAAAAAAATTAAATGGGAAATACAGGTGGACGGAGATATATCTCAAGTATATGTAAATAGAAATGGTTATGTAGCAGTAGTTTTAACAGATACAATTCACAAAAATGTTATACAAATGATCAACTCTGAACGGAACACCAATGTTTAAAACATATCTTTCTAAAACAAGTGTTACAGATGTAACTATTTCAGAAGATAATAAGTATTTAGCAATAGCAGAAATTGATACATCAGGAACTTTGATACAATCTAATGTAAAAGTAATATCCATTGAGAAAGCTATTGCAGACAATGCAAATTCTTCTATTGAAAGTACTTTTAAAAGTGAAACTGGAAAACTCATTACAGATTTGAAATATCAAGATAAAAATAAGCTTGTTGTAATGTATACAGATGAAATACATTCTATTAATGAAGGTAAAGAAGAAGTTTTACTTAAACAGGCTGATAAAAAGGTTACTTTTTCTTCTATAGAATTAGAAAATTATTGTGTACAAATAGAAGAACAATCTTCAGGATTATTTACAGTTGATACAATAGTAAATATAAAAGATGTTTCTAATAATAAAGAAGTAAATTACACAATAAAAGGAGCAATAAAAGAAATAATAACAAAGGGTAATGTTATTGCAATAAATTTAGGGGCAGATGTGGAATTTATAAATACACAAGGAATGTTAATAAAAAGATATAAATCTAATCAAGAGGTAACAAATATAACAGTTTCAGAAAGTATTGCAGGAATTGTATATAGAGATAAAATAGAATTAATAAATTTATAAGAAAGAGGGATTTTTATGGGAATAATAATTGATATTATTATTATAGCAATAATAGCTATTTCTACATTTTTAGCATATAAGAAAGGGTTGATTGCTTTAGCAATTAAATTATGTGCATTTATAATTGCAATAGTAGTTACTTTTATTTTATATAATCCAGTTTCAAATCTAGTAATAAATGTAACAAATATTGATGAAACAGTACAAAATGCTATTTTAGAAAAAACAACAGATTTAATAAACCAAGAAGAAATAGCAAATCAAAATGAAACAATGCAAAATTTAATAAATCAAGCAAAAGAGGGTACTTTGCCAGAAGCTTCAAGAGAACTTGCAATTAGTATAGTTAAATTTGGAGTAATGATAATATTGTTTTTAGCAGTAAGGATTGGACTTGTATTTGTAACAGCGCTTGCAAATATGTTGGCTGGTTTACCAATAATAAAACAATTAAATAAGTCAGGTGGTATAGTGTATGGTTTATTAAGAGGTATTATATTGGTATATGCTATATTTATGATTATGGTAATTGTTCAAAAGGTAAATCCAACTATGAATATTGAAGAAAATATAAAAGAAACTTTTATAGCTAAATATATGTATGAACATAATGTTTTAAATATTTTTATAAAAATCTAATTTATTCGAAAATTATTGATAAATTATAATTTTTTTGCTATACTGTTGGCATGAGTTTTTAGGAGTGATTATTTTGAAACAAAAGTATAAAAAAACAGAGAAAAAAACGAAGAAAAAGATAAAATTATGGAAAAAGATATTAATTATATTAATTATATTATTACTAGCATTTGGAGCATGGTTTTACTATAAAACACAAAAGAATGGTGGAGGACTTAGTGGAATGCTTGCAACAGTAGTAGGACATGATGAAAATACAAGAAAAAATTTACCAGAATTCAAAATTTTGTTAATGGGAATAAGTACAGATTTAGAAGCGGATTTAACAGATACAATAATGGTAGCTTCTTACAATCCTAATACCCAAAAAGCTACAATACTTTCAATACCTAGAGATACATACACAGGAAAAAATCCTAAAAGAGCAACAGCTTCTCAAAAAATAAATGCATTATATAATATTGCTAATGGTCCAGAATCTACTTTAGAAGCGGTAAATGAAATAACAGGATTAGATATAGAATATTATGCAGTAGTTAAAACAGAGGCTCTAATAAGTTTAGTTGATGCAATAGGCGGAGTAGAATTTGATGTACCAAGAGATATGAAATATGATGATCCTACACAGAATTTACATATAAATTTAAAAAAAGGTGTTCAAGTTTTAGACGGTGATAAGGCAGAACAATTATTAAGATATAGACATGGAAATAATGGAGAATCATATTCTTTAGAATATGGGGACAATGACTTTGGAAGAATGAGAACACAAAGAGAATTTATTAGTGCAGTATTAAAGCAAACTTTAAAGCCAGAAAATATATTCAAAATAGGAGAACTTTTAGACATTGCACATAAAAATGTAGAAACAAATGTTGATTTAAATGTAGCAAAAGATTATATTCCTTATGCAGTGGAATTTAGTACAGAAAATCTTATTTCTGATGTTTTACCTGTAACAGTACCAGATGTAAAAGAAACAAATAATGTTAGTATAGCAGTTGTTAATGAAAAAGAAACAGCAAAATTAATACAAGAATTATTTTATGATAGAGATAATCCAGAAGAAAATGTAGAAGATTCTGAAAACGGAGAAGATGAAACAAATATGTCTAATACAACAGATAGTTCTTCTTCTAATACATCTAATTCAGAAACAGCAAATATAAAAGTTGAAATACTAAATGGTACAGGAGAACAAGAAAATTTGCAAATTGCAAAACAAAAATTACAACAATTAGGTTATAGAAATATAAAAGAAGGCAACACGAATGCAACTTCAAAAACTACAATAATAAATAAAAAAGGGGTTAATAATGCTTTGCTTGAACAGATAAAAGAAAGCATTGGAAATGCAATAATATCGAATAGTTTATCTAGTTCTAGTTCAGTAGATATAACTATTGTTTTAGGAAAAGATTTTTAAAAAAAGGGGAAAGAATTTAGTGATTCTTCCTCTTTCTTTGTTGAATATGAAACACTATGAAATTTTTTAGTTTTGCAACTCAAAGCGAAAATAGATACTATATTTTATTTTCAAAAGAAAAATCGCTTTTCCTATTCAACAAAAAACAACGTTGCACAGAAAAATTGCATAGCAATTTTTCGCGTCGACAAATTTCTACGCTTCTTCGAGAACTTAAATATATATAGTTAAATTAGAAAAGTAGAAAAAAAGTTCTCGCGAAGCGAGATTTATCCCAATTTGTCAAATTATGCTAAACATTTCTAAAATACATGGAATTAATCCAAAACAAAATAAGTTATTAGAAAAGAATGAAGGTTCTACAGAGTGCTCTGCTAATAGATTTGAAGAATAAGACAAATTATCAATAATATATTCAACTTTTCCTACAATAGAATTTTCTTGAATAGGTGCATATAAATCACCATTAACTGTAATATTAGGATAAACTTTATTTGCAGAATTTTTACTTTGTAAAGAGATAATATCATTTTCCAAAACTAAAGGTAAATACTGTGAATTTTTAGTTCCATTTGAAATTATCACATTTTTAATTACATCTCCCTTTTTTGCAATTAAATTCAATGAATAATTATTATATCCATATTCAAATAAAATTTTACTATCTAAAAAACGTCCATTTCCAGAAGATGACTCTTCACTGTGAAATACTACACAAATTAACTCTAAATTGTCTTTTTTTGAAACAGATACTAAACAATTTTGTGCTTGAGAAGTAAAGCCAGTTTTGCCATATAATACATAAGGAAGATAATAGTTACTATAAGCAGGATTTATTAGTAAATTTGAATTAGTAAAAATTCTTTCTGATGATTTGTTTGTTGCTGGAATGGTGCACGAAACAGTATTAGTAATTTCTTTAAAAGTATCATTTTGAATACAATATTTCATTAAAAGAGCCATATCATATGCTGTAGTATAATGATTATCATCATGCATACCACTAGGATTTGTAAAGTGAGTATTCTCCAGATTTAATTCTTTAATTTTTTCATTCATTTTTTTAGCGAAGTTTTCAATAGAACCAGAGTAATGAAAAGCAAGAACATTTGCAGCATCGTTAGCTGAATGAATAAGTAACATTTGAAGTAATTGCTTTATAGTTAATTCTTCTCCTTCTTGCAAATAAGATATGGAATATCCTTCAGGAATTAAAGCAATAGGTTCTTTAGTTACTATAACTTTTTCATCTAAATTGCAATTCTCAATAATTATTATTGCAGTCAAAATTTTAGTTGTACTAGCAGGAAACATTTTTATATTCATATTTTTTCTATATAAAATTTTACCAGTATTTTTTTCTATTAAAATAGCTCCTTTAGCAGAGACATTTGGTTCTTCATCAGAGGCGTAAGAAATGTAAGGAAAAATATAGAATTTAGAAAAAAGTAAGCTGGCACAAATAAAAAATATTAAAATAAGTTTTTTTATAGTTCTATATTTTGTATGATTTTTCAAAAATATCGTAATCCTTTCTCATATAAAATGTAGTACAAAGAAAAATTTTTAAAAATTTTTGCATATGAACAACGGACTTTGTATGAAAAGAATTTATAAAGTCAAATAAGTTTAATTACGTCCCTTTTGTTCCTATTTATTTTCTACATAAATAATATATCTCATTTTATAAAAAATTTCAATAATATAAAAATCTAAATTTAGGAGGTGAATAATGAAAGACAAGAAAGTAAAAATAATTATTGCTTTTATAAGTATACCCATTATTATTTTTTTAATTTATTATATTAATACAAAAAATGACGAAATAATAATATCTTCAAATATAATAGAAGAAAATGAAGTAAATGAAGAAAATGAGAAAAAAGAAACAAAAGAAGAAATAGAGAATATAATAGTTCATGTTTCAGGCTGTGTAAATAAAGAAGGAATAGTTGAATTGCCTATAAATAGTAGAGTTATTGATGCAATAAATTATGCTGGAGGTGTAAAAGAAAATGCAGATTTATCTGAAATTAATTTAGCAAGTATATTAGAAGACGGTATAAAAATTTATATACCAAGTTTACAAGAAAAAACGGAAAATGCTTTAAATCAAAATAATGAATTGAATATAAGCAGTAAAATTAATGAAAATATAAGTAGTAACAGTACTCAAAAAATTAATATTAATACTGCAACTCAAGAGCAGTTAGATACATTGCCAGGAATAGGTCAATCAACCGCTCTAAAAATTATTGAGTATAGGAAAGAAAATGGTAAATTTAAAAAAATAGAGGATATAAAACAAATTAAAGGTATTGGAGAAGCAAAATTTAATAAATTAAAGGATTTGATAACATGTTATTAGTTGAGGTTATAATTACCTGCTTTTTAAGTTATTTTTAGTTAAAACCATTAGTTACAATTCACAGTTTTAAAAAGATTCTAAATGGCAAATGATATATTTATATTTTTATATTAAAAGTATTGACAAGGAATAAAAAAAGTTTTAAAATTTGTTAGAACAAGCTAACAAAAAGGAGAGGTTATGGAACTAACAAATTCTCAAGAAGAATATTTAAAAACTATATATTTGATTGCAAATTCTGAAAAAACTATAAGAGTAACAGATATCGCTAAAAAATTAAATATAACAAAACCAAGTGTAAATAGAGCTATAAAAAATTTAAAAGAATTAGGATTATTAAATTATAAGACTTATGGAGATATTTTTCTTACAAAAGAGGGAGAAATCTTAGCTAAAACTATATTAAAAAGACAAGATATAATAAAAACTTTTTTAGTAGAAATTTTAGAGGTAGATGAAAAGCAAGCACAAAAAGAATCAAGTGCAATGAAGCATTCTATTTCTGAAGATACTAGTAAAAAATTAGAAGAGTATATACAAAAAATATTTAATATAGGTGATTTAGACTGTGATTATGATGAAAATAATGAGAAATGTAAAAATTGTATTAAAATAACTGTGAAGAATAGGAAAAATGTAAATAATTGAGCTAATCCTAAATAAAAAATAATAGTCTGTAATGTGCTCCAATCGCATTCACTAATGCTCATTTGGTCGCATGCGTAGTGCTTTTTAATAATCTTAAATTAACAGCATTAGATAAACAGTGGTAAATATTAATTCAAAGTAAAAATTAAATAAGGAGGGCGTTTATAAATGTTAGAATTAAAAAATATAAATTTTGAAAGAGATAATAAAAAAATATTAGATAATATAAATTTAAAAGTGGATAATAATAGATTTATAGCAATAACAGGGCCTAATGGATCTGGAAAGTCAACATTAGCCAAAATTTTAATGGGGATTGAACAGCCAGATAGCGGAAAGATTATATTAAATGGACAAGATATAACAAATAAAAAAATAGAAGAAAGAGCAAATTTAGGAATTAGTTTCGCATTTCAACAACCTATAAAATTTAAGGGAATTACAGTATATGATATTTTAAAAATATCTGCTAAAAGAAATTTAACAAAAGTTGAAGCTTGTAATGTTTTATCAAAAGTAGGACTATGTGCTAAAGAATATGTTGATAGAGAAATTAATGGATCGTTATCTGGAGGAGAGTTAAAAAGAATAGAAATTGCAACAGTTGCACTAAGAAAAGCTAAATTAACTATTTTTGATGAACCAGAAGCGGGAATAGATTTATGGAGTTTTGGAAACTTAATAGAAGTTTTTGAACATATGAGAAATACAATTAAAGGAACAACACTCATAATATCTCATCAAGAAAGAATTCTAAAAATAGCAGATAAAGTAATTTTAATGAAAAACGGAAAAATTGAAAAAATTGCAGAAAGTAATGAGATATTAGAAGAAACTAGTCAAGGAAAGAAATGTTGTAAGATAAATAAAGTTTAATTTATAGGAGGAATAGAATATATGGAATTATTAGAACAAGATGATAAAAAGCTTTTGCAGGAAGTATCAAACCTTGAAAATATGCAAAAAGGTGCATACAATATTAGAAAAAATGGACAAGGTATAGAAAGAAAAACAACAGAGAATGTTAATATTATAACCAAAAAGGACAAGCCAGGAATTAATATATATGTGAAAGATAATGCAAAATTTGAGTATATACATATACCAGTTATATTAACACAAAGCGGTTTAACAGATTTAGTATACAATGATTTTTATATAGGAAAAAATGCTAATGTAATTATAGTTGCTGGTTGTGGAATCCATAACAATCATCATAAAGATTCAAGACATGACGGAATACATAGATTTTTCTTAGAAGAAGGAGCAAAAGTAAAATATATAGAAAAGCATTATGGAGAAGGTATTGGAGACGGAAAAAGAATATTAAATCCAGTAACAGAAGTCTATTTAAAACAAGGTAGTAGTATGGAAATGCAAAGTACACAGATAAAAGGTGTAGACTCAAGTATAAGAGAGACAATAGGTAAATTAGATGCAAATACTAATTTTGTAGTAACAGAAAAAATAATGACAAATGGAATACAATTAGCAAAAACTAGTTTTGATGTAGAATTAAATGGAGAAAATTCTAGTACACATGTAACATCAAGATCTGTTGCAACAGATAGTTCAACTCAATATTTTATATCAAAAATTTATGGGAATAATAAATGTTTTGCACATAGTGAATGTGATGCAATAATAAAAGATAATGCAAAAGTTACTGCTACACCAGAAATTACAGCAAATAATGTTGAAGCAAATTTAATTCATGAGGCTGCAATTGGTAAAATAGCAGGAGAACAATTAATAAAATTAATGACTTTAGGTTTGTCAGAAAAAGAAGCAGAAGAAGAAATTATTAAAGGTTTTTTAAGATAGTAATTTTAAAAATTTATATAAAGGAAATGTATTGTGTAAATAGTTTTAATTTATATATAATAAAAAACTATAAAAACAATTAATCACATTGTAACATAAATTTAAAATAACAGCAAAGTCCACTATCCGTAAAGATTAACAAAATATGGTTAAAAATACAATTAAAAAAGTATTTACATATATTATTTAATATAATAAAATAAATTTAAATAGTAAAAAAGAGGAGATTATTTATGAAAATAAAAGATAGTGGAGAAAAACAAAAGTCAAAAAGAAGTATTAATAATTTTAATGCAAAAAAATTTATATTCATTATATTAATTTTAATGATTGCCATGTTTACAATAGTTTTTGCAAATAATAAAGAATTAGACGAAATACTAAATGGTAAAAAAACAAGTCAAAATAGTCAAATTAAAGCTATAGGAGAAGACACAAAGGCAATTGAAATAGGAGATAAAGCCTATATTTCTGATGCTCAAGTAATACAAACACAAACAGGAACAGGTCCATGGGATGCAGATGATAATCCAGGAAATGATAGTTCAGAAGATAATGAAATAGTACGCTCATACGACCAAATAATATGGACAGTAGATTTAACAATGTCATTAAAAAAAGGCATTTCAGAAATTAGTTTAACAGGTGGAACTGTAAATATAGAAGCAACATTGCCAACAAATTGTGTTAATTTAATGAAATGGGATTTAAATTCAATGACTTGGGCTGAAAATGCACAAATAAGTGATGACGGAACTAGATTTACAGCTAATTATACTATGTCTGAAACAAATCAATCTGTGCCTGGTAAACAAACCTTATTATTTATAGTTAGTGTTGGAGGGGCATCAAATGAAACAGAAATAACACCAACATTTAATTTTAAATTACAAGGAAATACTGATGATGAAAAAAGGTCAACAACCGCAAAAACTGTAAAAGTAAGTTCTAAACCAAAATATGATATATCTATAGATAACTTAAACATGAGTTATGATGTCGAAAGAAATGGAGAGAGCAAAAAACTATATAAATATGGTTTATCTTTTAAATTATTAGGAGATAATAGCTCAAAAGGTCTAAAAGGAATAGAAATTCCAAAAGAGAATTTAAGTTTTGATATTTCATATAATATGCAAAGAAAATCATTAGCAACGAGTGAATATACAGATATTACTAATAATCTAAGTTTATATAATTATAAATATAATACATATTCTAATAATAGTTTAGGAGATCAAAATAATATCATATCAGATATACCAACAGATTTTTTCATTTCAGCTGGATTTTACCCATATAGTGTAGACGGAGTTGAAACTAATACAGTATATCAAAATGGTAATTTAAAAATGGTAGATGATAAAAACGGAACAATTCATGTTACTATTTCGGACTTTGCTGTAGGAGAAACTTTTCCAACAATTGTAGATTGGGGATCAGCGATTAGTCCAGAAAATGGTTATATTAGTGTTGGAATATTCTATATGAGTGTTGATTTAAATGAAGAAACAATGATGCAAAATACGCAATCATTTATAGAATATGAAGCTAAGAATTTTCAAGTAACTACAATAGGAAATAATATTTGTACAGAGGAAGTAAAAAAAGATAATAATTTTATTACAAATAATCTAATAATTGGTGGAGAAGGTATTTTTGGTAAAGAAACTTATTATATGCAAGGTGAAAATATATTAGGAAATCCAAGAGGTAATGGAAATGGAGAATCATATATAGGAGTAGATAATCTAGCAATAGGAAATGTAATTACAACAGATATAAAAAATTCAAAAGATAACTGGATATATGATATAGATATCTTAACAAAATTCGATGATAAAAACCTAGAACCTGTAGTAAGAGACAATCAAGAATATATAACAACAGCTGTTAATGGAACAACAGATATAACTTTTAATATCTTATATGCTGGAAAAAAAGATAAAAAAGGTTGGACATCAGATGATGAAATGATAAATACAAGTATGGATGATTTAATCTATTTTGATACTTTAGAAGAATTAAAACAAGCTGGTTATACTTGTGTTGCAACATTAGCAGAATCACAATCTGGCAACATAAAAAGTGGAATTTCATTATATGTAAAAATTCCAGTTCAAATTAAATCTGATGCAGTAATAGGAAGTGTTTCACAAACGTTAACAGATGTAAGAGTTTATACAGAAAATAATCAACTAGACAGATCAATTCAAACCCATTTAAAAACAACAAATGTTGATGATTATCCAGATCCTACATGGAAAGACGAAAAATCACCTTATATAAAAACTGAATATGATGAAAATGGACAAATGGTAACAGGAACACACAATGGGGGTTCTTTATATGGTAACAGTTTATCAATATTAGGTGCAACACAAAGCATATTTGTAAGAAGTCTTGATGAAAATGATAACGAAAAAATTAATTTCGATATTGGAAAAAATGAAAATATAGTTAAATATGAAGTAACCCCTGCAATAACTAATAAATATATGAGCATAGAAAGTAATGAGATTACTATAAAAGTAGAAGTAAACCTTCCAAAAGGTTTAGAATATATAATAGGAAGTTGTGATTATTCAGAACCAGAAATTATTGAAAATAACAATGGTACTACTACTCTTGTATGGTATAAAGACAAGTGTAAAATAAATGAAAATATCGAAGCTATAAAATTTAAAGCTAAAATAGATAACAATAGTAAAAATGGTGAAACTTATAATATTTCTGCAATTATATCTGAGATAATTGGATCAGACGGTATCAGTAAATTAGGAAATGCAGATGTTAATAATAGAACTGCACAAAATTATATTAATATAATAGATCTATCTAGCCATAGAGCATATAAAGATGTAGAAGAATCAATAATATTAAAAAATAATGTTATTAAATATAAAATAGTATATGAAAATAAAACAGATAATAAAGTACCAGATTTTCAATTGTTAGATATATTGCCATATAATAATGATGATAGAGGTAGTAAGTTTTCTGGAACATATACAATTAAAAATATAAATGTTAAACAAACTATTAATGATGTAGAACAAAATAATGACAACTTGAAATTATATGTTACTAATTCAGATAAAGTAAGAAATATTAACGCAAAAGATACAGGAATTGGAATAGATGATATTTGGATTGAGAAAAATATAGGAGCAGATATAAATGAAGAAGAAAAAGGAATAGCATTAAAAGGTAATTTAGAAGGGTATGCAAATGTTGAAATAGAAATTACTTTACAAACAAATAATAACAATGCAGATGATATATACGTAAATAATGCTTTAGTACAAGTTTATAAAGATTCAGAACAAATGGAAACAGCAAATGTAGAAGTAAAAGTAATTAATAGAAGTTTAAGTGGAAAAGTATGGGAAGACAGTAATAAAAATGGAATAATAGATAACAATGAAAAAGGAATAGCTGGTATAAAAGTAACCTTAATAAATACAAGCAATAATATTGAACAAGTAACTACAACAAATGATAATGGAGAATATATTTTTGATGCATTGGCAAAAGATAATTATAAAGTTAAAATAGAATATTTGGACAAATATTATTTAACAGAAAAGGGGATAGGACAAGATGAAACAGTAAATAGCAAATTTAATGTAGGAACTAACGAAACTGATGAAATAACTACTCTAAATAATATAGAATTTACAAGTAGTGAGCAAAAGAATATAAATGCAGGATTAATTTCAAAGGATATTTCATCTTCAGTATTGGTACATTACTATAAAGAAGGGACAACAGAAAAATTAAGTAAAGATGTAATAATAAATGGAAATGTAGGCCAAGATTATGAAACACATGAAGCTCAAGATATACCATTAAATTATGAACTAGTAAAAACTCCAACAAATGCAACTGGAAAAATAGTAGAAAGCCAAACAGTAGTTATATATAATTATAGACTAAAAACACCAGAAATATTAAATTCAGAAATAACAAAAGAAAGTACTGTACAAAAAATTATAGATAAAAATCAGGCAATAGATTATACTATAGAATATCAAACAACAATAGATAAATATATAGGAAAAGTAACTGTAACAATAAAAGATAAATTAGAATATGAAATAGATGAGCAAAACTCAAACATTGCCGGAGGAACATATAATGAAGAGGAGAAGACAATTACTTGGGAAGAAACAATAGATAATATAGATACATTTACAAAAGGACCAAAAGATATAAATATAACTAAAGAAATAAAAGTAGTATACAAAAATTTAGATGTTACAGATAAAAATATAACAAATAAAGTAGAAGGAAAAATAGAATTAGAAACTCCAAATAAAGAAGAAACAGTTGAAAATACAAAAGATATACCAGCAGAATATTTAATAGAAATAACTGTTAATAAAGTGTGGGAAGATCAAAATGATGTATATGGTAAGAGACCAGATTCAATAAATATACAAGTAAAAGACGGAACATACATAAAAGGTGAAAAGACAATAGCACAAGATAATGGCTGGAAATGTGTATTTACAGGACTTCCAAAATATGATGATAAAGGACAAGAAATACAGTATACTGTAGATGAAGAAGAAATAAAAACAGGAGATTTACAATATTATACAAAAGAACTAGGAAAAGTTATTAACAGTAATGTAAATGATACAATAAAAAAAGAAGCAACAATTACAAATAGATTTTCAAAACAAACTTCAACAGTTATAGTAAAATATGTAGATATAAATACAAATAAAGAAATAGAAGATAGAGTAACAAAAAATGGTTTTGTAGGAGAACAATTTGACGTAACAGAAGATAAAAAAGATATAGAGGGATATACGTTAGTAAAAGAGCCAGAAGAAAAAATAGGAATATATACAGAAAAAGAACAAGAAAAAATTTATTACTATGCAAAAAATACAAAAGCCACAGTGCAACATATAGATAGAGAAACAGGAAAAATACTTAAACAAGAAACAGAAGAAGGAAAAGTAGGAGATATTTTCAAAACACATGCAGAAGATTTTGAAGGATATGTATTAGTAGAAGCACCAAAAAATCCAGATGTGGAAATGACAGAAAAAGAGCAAATAGTAAAATACTATTATGCACATATATCAGCGGGAGTAATAGAAAAACATATAGATGAAATTACTGGAGAGCTACTATATAGTGAAGAACATAAAGGAAATGAAGGAGATAGCTATGAAATACAATCAAAAAATTTCGAAGGGTATGATTTAGTAGAAAACAAGATTCCTGATAATAGGAAAGGAACAATGAAAAAAGATTTGATAGAAGTAAAATATTACTATATCAAAAAAGCAACAGTAAGAGTAGAATACATAGATAAGAATACAGGAGAAAAACTAGCAGATGATATAATAATAAAAGGTTATGAAAATGATAACTATACAACAGAAGAAAAAGAATTTGAAAATTATAATTTAATAGAAACACCAGAAAATGCAAAAGGACAAATGAAAATAACTGTTAATGAGGACGGAACATATAACACAGAAACAGTAGTAAAATACTACTATGTGAAACAATCAGCAGGAGTAATAGAAAAACACATAGATATTAATACAAATAAAATATTAGCAGAAGAAACACATAAAGGTAACATAGGTGATATCTATAACATATCTTCAAGAAATTTTGAAGGATATGATTTAGTAGAAGATAAATTACCAACAAATGCAACAGGAAATATGTCAGAAGAAGAAATAGAAGTTAAATATTATTATATAAAAAGAGCAGAAGTAGAGATACAATATGTAGAAAAAGATACAGGCATAAAAATGGCTGAAAATGATAAAATAAAAGGACATGTTGGAGACAAATATAATACAAAACCAAAAGAAATATTATATTATAAACTAGTAGAAAATACTTCTAATACAGAAGGAAAAATGAAAGAAGAAAAAACAACAGTAATATACTATTATGAAAAACAAATATTTAATCTAAGTGTAGACAAATGGATATCAGAAGTATCAATAAATGGTGTAACACGTCCGGGACAAAATTATGATACAAAAGATCAGTTATATAAAATAGATATTCATAGAAATAAAACTTCAACAGCAGATATAAAAATAACATATACTATAAGAATTTCAAATACAGGAGAAATAGAAGGAACTGTTGGAGAAATAAAAGAATTAATACCACAAGGATATTCATATTATCAGGAAGACAATGATATTTATTGGAATGGAACAGATGGGGTATTAACAACAACTGCTTTGAAAGATGAGACAATTCAACCAGGTGAATATAAAGAAATAAAAATAGTTTTAAGATGGAATAAGGGGGATGACAACTTTGGACAAAAAGATAATACTGTTATTCTAAGCAGTGTATCAAATCCAGCTGGATATGTAGACATAAACAAAGAAGATGATAGTGATAAGTCTGAAATGATTATAAGTATTTCAACAGGTTTAGAACCCCAAATAAAGACGAGTGTTGTTATAGGTATATTGCTATGTCTAATTATTACTAGTTTTGTAATTATAAAAAAGATTAAGAAAGTAAAATAATATAATGTAAAAAGCAAGATATTTTTCTTGCTTTTTATAATGGTGAGAAGATACTTAAGTTAAATAATTACATAATTTTCTTACTGAACTGTAACTAATATTATATATAAAATATTGTAATATTTCGGTTGCAGATATATTTTGAGGTATGTTATAATAGCTTAAATAATATAAATTTTTAGGTTTTAATTTCAATGTTAAATTAAAAATACAAGGAGAAAAGAATTTTGAAAAGAAGAGGAAAACATTTAAAAACAAGAGAAACAAATCCAATTAGAATATTAGAAAGTAAGGATAAAAATAATTATTCTAGTAGAGATTTACGAAAAGGAAAACGATACAAAAAAACAAAAAAACATATCAATTATAAAAAAGTAATATTTCTAATTTTGATTATTTTTTTAGTACAAAAAATTCTATTTACAAATAATAAAGGAGAAGAACAAAAACAAGAAATTAATGAAGAACAAAAAATATCTAATATACAAGAAACTAACGAAATTAAAGAAAGTCAAGAAGTTTCTAATCAAGAATCGAAAGAAACAGAAGAAATAGAATTTACAGAGGACTTACAAATTAAAAATGAAATATCAAAAGTTATAGAACAAAATGATTTAAATCAAAATAATTTTTCTTTTTTTTATTATAATATAGATACAAATACAAAATACTTTTACAATGAAGACAAATGGTTTACAGCGGCAAGTACTATAAAAGTGCCATTAGCAATGTTGTACTATGACAAGTTTGAAGAAGGAATTTTAACAAAAGATGATACTATAAAATATACATCAGATTGCTACGAAGCAGGAAATGGTTCTACTGCTGCTACATATAAAGTAAATCAAAATGTACCTATATCGTTTTTATTAAAACAAAGCATAGTTAACAGTGATAATACAGCAACAAATATTCTGATTAAAGGAGTAGAGGGTTTTAGTTATAGAAAACAAATTACTAAATACACTAATCAGGAAGTAACAGATGAATTTTTTAAATCTAATATAACAAGTGCTTCATATGCTTTTGATGTTATAAAATATTTATTCGATAATAAAGAAAAATATAGTGAACTTATAGAATATATGAAAATATCTTCAGAAGGACAATACTTAAAAAAATATGTACAAGATTTTGATGTTGCTCACAAATATGGAAGTTATAATGGATGTATACATGATTATGGGATAGTTTTTGGAAAAAATACATATTTTATAGGTGTTTTTACAAAAAACGTTTCAGGAGCAAGTGAGCTTATAGCAGAAATTAGTAAAAATATTTTAGATATTACTCTAAAAGAAAATTAATCTAAAATTAATAATAAATAAAAAGTTATCCAGTTATTTTTTGTTTATATATTAGGAAATAATATGAAACTTTTTAGTTTCACAACTCAAAGTGAAAATAAATGTATTAATATGTAAATAAAAAATTAATTAATGATATAATAATTACTAAAACTAAACTAATTTCAATACCTGTCTTAGGAAGTATGCAACTAGCATAATATTGTACCACTGGAATATTGGTGTATATTTTAAATAAAATTCTTGATATATCAACATCTCATAAAATAGTATAAAAAATTTTAAAATAAGAAAAGAGCGTAAAAGCCTTGGATTTGGTTGCGGGAGCAGGACTCGAACCTGCGACCTTTGGGTTATGAGCTCAACGATATAAGTATTAAATTATATTGATTTTTCAATACTTTCAAGCTATCGTTTTAAATCTTCCCTAATTTTTCCCTAACTTTTATTTCACACCCAATTACCATAGCTGTTTTAATTTATATTTGTTTCTATAATAATATCATGTTCATTACTACTAGCAATTAAAATTGTATCAAATTATTCTTCGATAATCAAGAACATTAAGCAACCTTTTTTCTAATTAATCTTTTTCCAGTATATATTTTTTTAGTATTATTATTAGTTATTTCTGATGATTCATTTTTTTGCTCCTGTTCCTTTAATCTCAATTCTTCTTCTTTTTCTTTAAATTTAGTTTCTATTAATAAGTCAAAGCTCTTTCGCATATTTTCAATAGCTTTTTGCTTTAATTTTGGATCTTTAACAGTTTCTTCAGTAATATTCATAACTGCCTCTAAACTTTTTTGAATAGTATCTGTTATATATGTATTATATTTCATAATTTGATTATTTTTTGTTTGTGTTAAAACGTGAGAATAAATATTAGCAGTTGTTTTATAATCGGCATGTCCTAAAAATGTTTGTAGAGTTTTCATATCTACACCTGCTTCAAGACAACGAGTTGCAAAAGTGTGTCTTAATTCATGAACAGTAACTTTCTTTTTAAAGCCATATTTTTTTAAAACATATTGTAACCTGTGTCTTAAATAGTCAGATGTAATTGTATTTCCAGTTGATGTTTTGAAAATACTTTCATTATCTAATAATGTAGGGTCTGTTATTCCAGGTTTGTGCATTATTTCTTCTCTATATTTTTCTAATGCAACTCTTAATAATGGCATAACTGGTACAATTCTATCACTTGTTTCTGATTTTAACTCTGTATATTTTCTTTCAGACCTTAACTTAACTAGGTCATCATCATAAATATCTATAATTTGAAAACCACGCTCAACATGTATTTCCTCAAAGATTTTGTCTAAATCTTTCAATAGAAAGCCTGCTAACTCACTTGCTCTAACTCCTAAAACAAATAGAGTTAAATATGCAATTCCGTTATATTCAGATAACAAAAAGTTAGTTACTGCAATTTGTTCTTCTATACTCATTATCTCTTTAGGCTTTGCTACTTTTCTTTTTGGGTATTTTAATTTATGAACTGGGTTACTTCCTAGTAAGTTCATTATATCTTGTGCGTCATCAAATATCATTCTTAATATCTTGACAGTATCTTTAATTGTCTTTATTGACAAAAACTTATCAGACTGCCTTTTAGTATCATTTCTTGATTTCTTTTTCTTCAATGTAGCCATATAATTTACGAATAATTGAATATCATTCTTATCTATTTCCTGTATTTTCTTATTTTTGAAATATGGTCTAATATATGAATTGATTTTACTTATATAACCTGCTAAAGTGCTTTCTGCTATTGTTAATCTTTTATAGTCTTTAATCCATATTTTAATCCATTCTTCTAAAGTTATTTCTGATTGTCTTATTTTTAAATCTGCATATTTTCTTTCTTTTTCTTCATAAAATTTTTTTAATACTTTTGCTTTATCTCTTACTTCTCTTTCTGTAGCACCAGAAACAGACTTTTGAACGGATCTACCATTTATTTTTACAGATACACGACCTTCCCAGCCATTTCCTTTCTTTCTAAAGCTACCCTCTCCATTTTTATTTTTGCTATTTTTATCATTATCTTTTTTCTGTTTCTCTTTCAAAATTTTCCCTCCTTTTAATTAAGGAAACAGAATAAGTCAAAATATAATGATTTTCCTTAATTATAACGTGCTCAATTTTAGATTTCAGCCCATTTTCAAAAAAAGTGGCAGATATTTAAAAATACCTACTACTATTTTTGTCAAACCATTCTTGTAACTTTAATTTGTTAATTACAGTTCTTCGTTTGAACTTTATACATGGAAAACCTTTTACATGGGTTAATTCCGACATTAGCTTTTCGTTTATTCCCATTAGCTTACTAGCCTCTTTTATATTAAGACCTATCTTTTCATCAATAGTATTCATTATATTTGCTCCTTATTCCCATTTTATTTTTTTAGGTACTGCATAAGATACCTTATCTTTATAATCTTTCTTTATTCTGTATTCTTTTGTTTTATTATGATATTCATAAATGCTACTATTCCAATTTCTATATGCACGATTATTTATAGTTTTTCTTCCTGATAGTTCACAACTTGCTTGAATATGTTGCATTTCTACAATAGCATTTAATCTTTCTTGTCTTTCTTTTTTTCTTTTGTTGTAAATGTAGTCTTTAACTCTTTTCTTCTGTTTTTCTTTATTATTTAGTTTTCTAATTTCTCTTTCTTTTGCATATCTTGTATCTTGTCTAACTATTTTTGAAACATATTGTTTTGTTATTTTCAATTTATCAGCAATTTCTATTATTGATAATTTTTTATTAAAAAACAAAACAATAATTTTTTCTTTATTACTCATATTAAGCCTTTCAGCTAATAATGGTTGACTTTTTATATAACAGTTTTTGAATACAAAAAGACTATTATAAATCTTTTGTGATATTATCTATGTAATTACTAAAATCTTTTCCTTTTAAACTTGATAATTTAGGTGTCTTATAAACTTTATTTCTTTTTGATTTTCGATTTTTATTAAATCTTGATTTTATATTCAAAACAGTACAGCCAAACACTACTAACATAATTAAAATTTTAATCATTTTTTTAACTCCAAATTATTTATAATTTCTGTAGCTTTTTGATGTATTTGTTCATTATCATATATGTAATACATTAGCCACATTGTTTCTCCTAGTTGCTTGGCTGTTAACTGCTTATTTTTAATTTTGTTTTCTTCTTGTACTTTTTTAAGTGCAACTTGTGCATATTCAATAGCTTTTTTAATATCCATAGCATTTACCTCCATTTTTCAAAATTTTAAAATTTATCTTTCTACTAGGTAAATGCCACCCAAACATCAAAAATCGGAAATTTTTTGAAAAATTTTTAAAAAAATTTTATTTTTTTCTATTTCTACTTAATTTTTGATATATTGCAATCATTATTTTTTGTTCACAATCTTCATCTATTTTTCCATTTATTTTAGAGGCATTTTTTATACTTGTCTAAAATCCTTTATAATTTTTTCTATTTTTTCATTGCTTAAAGTATAGTTATTAAAAATATTACTCATTTTACAATTCCCCTTTCATTTTTTTGATTTTATTATCTATAGATTTTCTTCTATTTAATATAGTTCTTTCACTATTATTCAAAAGTGCTGCTACTTCCATATTTTTATAATCTTCCAGGTAAAACAAAAAGAACACCAACTTTTCATTAAAAGTCAATGTTCTTATTAGTTCAAATAGGAATGATTCTCTTAATAGTGAATCAAATTCCATAACAATATCGCATTTTTGTTCATCTGTAAGAGGAGTCAATGATAGTATTTCACTTTGTAAATTATATTTATAAAATGTATATGTATCTTCAATAGCCAAATCAATGTTGTCAATAATCTCACAATATCTCTTTTGTTCATTATAGTATTTTCTTTTGTATTTACGTGCAACTTTCCATATTATACCTAATATTGTTAATCTTTCTTCTTGTGTAAGTTTTTCTTTTAAATAATCTTTCATATTTACCTCCAAATTTTGAATTGGAACTTGTCCATCAAAATTTGAAAGAAACCTTATATTAAATTACGATTAACCTCCTTTACAAAAAAATGACTGTTAAAGTTTTAAAGTAAAGATTAAATATCATTGGTCGTTCTCAATTATTTTATCTTTTGTATATTACTCTTCAAACTCTAACAGACAAATTCTGACAGAATTATACATATAATTACAATTAATTTGTGTCGAAACTTGTCGGTGCTTTTTGTTGAAAATTGTCGTATTTAACAACATGTATAAATCGTATAATTATAATATAGTGCTTTTAAACAGAATTACATATCAATTCTGGCATATTAATTTGTGCAAAATTGATATGTAATTTTTTTGTTAAGAACTATAAAATTTATATAATGGAGGATTAAGAAATGGACTATGATAAAATTGGAGAAAATATTAGGCAAATTAGAGAAAAAGAAATAAAAAAGACCCGAGAAGAATTTGCTGAAGAAATTGGTGTAAGCATACATACTGTTACAAGATTAGAAAATGCAACTAGCAAAGTAACCAATATAGAAATATTTTTAAAAATATCTGAAATTACAGGTTATACAATAGAAGAATTATTATTACAAAAAGATGATAGTAAAAATAGAGAAAAAATAAGAAGAAAAATAGATTATCTTTTAAATGTAGTATCTGAAGAAGAATTAGAATATATCTATGTAAATATAAGTCAATTTATAAAATTCACTCATCGAGATGAAATAAGAACTTTAAAAGAAATAAAACAAGAAAACAAAAATTAAAAAGGAAATTTACTAGCCCTTAAAGTTAGTAATCTCTTTTATTTGTTCTCACTTTTTATATGATTTAAGAATTTGTTTAATAATGTATCTGTAGATACACCTAATATTTCGGCAAATGCTCCAAGTTCATAGTCTACAACTGTCCTTTTAGCAGATTCAATAGCAAAAATTGCTTGTCTATGTATATCTAATCCCATCATGATTAATTTATCTGATAATTGTTGTGCTGATAGCCCCTTTTTAATTCTATAATATTTGATATTTTCTCCTGTAACATTTAATTTTCCGTTTAAATCAGTATATGGATTTCTAGTATTCATAATCAACCTTCCTTTTTTCTATAACAGGTTGATTTTACCATTTTTTTATGGTATTATTTGAAAGGCACACCATTCAATGTTGCTTTAATAATAAATTATTATATAAAATGGAAGGTATATTATGGTATATGAATTAGAAAAATTACAAAAAGAAATTCAGAAGAAAAAAGATGAATTAGATCTACTAATTGCTAATAATGCAAAACAAGATGATATTTACATTAAAAGTATGGAGGTTGATACTGCTATAGCAATATATTTAAAAGCTACTAGACAATATGATGAGGAAAACAAAAGACTTATTGGAAAGTATGAAAAATTATTAGAAAAAGAATATAAAAAAGAAATAATATATATGATAAAAAAAGATGTAATTGAAAAAGTAGGAAAAGTAGCAGAAGAAGAACTAGAACATTTTTGCAATAATGTATATATTCTCTGTTCTTTAAAAGCTCATAAGATAGATGAACAAGAAATAATAAAACAAGTTATGTATCGAAATAATATATATCTACATGAAATGCAACAAAAAGGAAAAGTAATAGATAGCAATATTTCTAAAGTAGAATTAAAATTCTATACAAAGCTAAAAAATAAATATGTAAAAATTATAAAAGAAAGAATATAAGTTAATTAGCGATTTAAGAATCGTATTTTTATTTGCCTCTTTATTCCTAATAGGAGTTATATTTTGTAACTAACAGACAATAATAAAAATTCTTGAATTATGAAATAATACTAATAGGAATTTTTATATGTACCTATTAGTATTGGAGGAATAAATATGGATGGTAAAGAATTTAATGATTGGAAAAATTTTGGTATTAGAGTAAAAAATGCTAGAAATAGTACAGGAATGACTGTTGAAACATTAGCAGAGAAATCTCATAGAACAGAGAATTTTATTTTAAGAATAGAGAGTGGAAAAAAGAGTTGTAGTATTCATACTTTATATCAATTTTGTAAATCAATGAATATACCTGCTGATGACTTATTATTTGGTGGAAAAGTGGAAGAAAAGAATTATTCTGATAAAGAAATAATTGAAAATATGATTAATAAATGTAATGAGAAACAACTCAAAATAGTAAAAGATGTTCTTATTGCAATATGTCATAACTTTGAAGATATTAGTAAATAACATACTTATCAAAAAATATTGATTAAATTTTGTTGAAAATAAAAATTATTATTGATATAATATTACTAAATTGTATTTTTTATTAATAAATATATGGAGGTAACTATGGATTTAAAAGAAATAAGAGATAAATCAAAAAAAATGCTATCAAATTTTGTGGATGAGATAGGTCTTAATGGAGAATTTTATGTTTCTGAATGTAATTGCCCTATGGCGTGGGGAAAGCCTAAATTTAATGGTTGTGGAGAATTTGTATCTCCTGGTTCTGAAAGATTAGAAGGAATATTACAAAATTCAAAATATGATGAAAAAACCAAGAATATATTAAGTCAAAGAGGACTAATATTAATTAATCAAAATTATAGACAAAAAGAGCCTGATCCAGATTTATTTGTTACAACCATTCACGAAACAATTCATTCAAATAGAAATTTATTACTTTTTGATGCAATTCGTGATGAAAAAAATGAAAATGCTTATAGTTTCAATAATGGTAAATTTGAACAAAATATTACTGAACATGCCTTTAGCTATGCAGATGCTTCTCAAGAAGTATTAAAAGGAAGTATTGATACCTCAAAAGAAACAATGAATAGTTATAAAAATACAACTTCAGAGGAATTAGAAAATATGGAATTTGCAGAAGGAAAAAGAGATTCTCAAATGGAAAAACAACAAATTGTAGATGAAGCTTTAGTTGAACTTATGGCTGCATTATCATATAAATTATATAGTAATAAAGAAAAAGGGAAAACTACAGATATATGGAGTGCAATAGAACAAGCAAAGGATGTTTATGAAGGCGAAGATATAGGTGCTATGTGTAAAATTATCTTAAAGCACCAGGATTTCGAATTATTTAATTGGATGCTAGACCCTATTTCATATTCTCAAGGAGATATTCATTATGACTTTTTTGCTCAATATACTAAAGAAGATCAATCATTATTACAAGAATTATATGAATCTGCTGGATTAGACATGGATGACATTTTAGGAATTTCAGAAACAAATGAAATTAGTATGGAAGATATGAAAGAAGTTGCAACATCACAAACTGCTATTGAAGAATTAGCAAATAGCTTTCAAGATATAAGAAAAGCTCAAAATCGTGAAAAAGATGAAACTGAAAGAGAATAGGGGATAATAGTATGGTAACTAAAGAATTAAGTGAAGCTGCTGTAGAAATAAATTCAATTTTTGAAAATATGTCAATAGCTTTATTAAGTAAAATTCCAAAAAACTTTAGAAATTTTTTTATTGAAATAGCATCCGAAAATTATAAATTTGAATACAACAAAACAGTAAGCTTAAATGAACAAAAATTATTACCCAAAACAAAAGGAATTTTAGCACTTATCTATAGGGACTATTTATGTAATGAACTAGAGAAAGAAAGATACAATAAAGAATATAATAGAGTAATACTATTAAAAGAACAGGAGAAAAATGAAAAGTATGACCCTAATAATCTTTTTAAAGCTAAAATAACTGAAAATAATTGTTCTGATATTAATATTTTACCAATTGAATATAAAAAAACATCATTATTAAAAAAAATAATTGAAAAATTTAAAAATATATTAAAAAAATAACCAAAGTCGGCTTCACATTCGTGAATGCCGACTTTGGTTTTACCAATAATCACCCTTGCCAATATTACTCTTATTTTTTTCCTTCTTTGCTCTAACCTTTGCAAGAGTTTCTACGTCATCCCAGACAAATTGAGCCAAGCTCAATTTTGCCTTGTTGATTTCAGCAGTTGTGCGAGTTTTACGAGGTGGACACTTTTCGTAATGTAAGCAGTTGACTACTACAAACGAATCGTGTTTTGTGTTAAATGTTTCATAACCTTCTGTAATCCAAGGATATCTTTCGATATTGTTGGAAAAGTTTCTAACCTTTTCACACCCTCCTTCCTCATCACTAGCTGCTGAAAGTCGATGACATTCATGACTTGCAACAGCACACTGATGTGCACCAAGGATATTTGAAGAAAAAAAGCTAATATCGTCTGGAATTGCAGTATAGTAAAGCTTTCCATCAACCTTAAGTACAAAAGAAGAAACTCCTTTCTTTCTGTAATTAGCCAGTTTTTCCGGTGTAACTTCAGTCAAAGGAAAGTTCAAAGGCTCTACCTTTTCATCAACCTGTTCTTTGGAAACAACCTTGAATGGCTGATTAGTTTTCGGATGAAGTTCTCTCACTACCTTAAATGTTGTTGTAATTTTTTCTGCCCGAAGTGTTTTAACTCCTTCCAAGACAATGTTTTTTGTTGATATTGATACTTCATTAGTTGTCTTAAACTTTTCGGTTTTAGGTGTAGTTGCATTTGTATTCATCATAGTAAAATCCTCCTTATTATTGGCGAGATTAATAATCTCAATTTTCAATGTGCAAAGTACATAAGTACTCTCAATACATTATAGCATTTTATGTAAATTTTGTCAAATTTGACTTTCTCATTATTTAATTAATTGACTTTTATTTTAAATTAACTAATATGTCAAAAATACCTTTCAAAAATTTTATTCTTTTGCTATAATAAATAAAAAGTAACGAAATTTCTAAGTAAGAGAGTAGACGAAATGAACAAATATAAAGGTTTTATTAAATGTAGCGAATGTGGACATAAATTCAAACGGTCGTAAAGAAAGAAATAAAATAAATTATAGATGTAATTATAGATTAAAATATGGAAAAAATAAATGTGATAATGATACTATGATAGAAGAAACATTATTAACAGATATGATTAAACAACAATTAGATGTAATTAATATGAATATAGAAAATGTAGATATTCTATCTATTATACAAGAAATAATTGTATCCAAAGATAAAATTGAAATATTTTTTAAAAATCTTACAATAACTAGCTGCTATTTAGATATGAAAGCTGGAAAATTACATTTTGACTCTTTAAATAGTTAAGGGGTACAACATTTTTTATAAAAATTATCGGTAGGGGAGATTAAAAATAGTAATATTTTAGAGAATTTATCATATAATATATAAAGGAAAACAATTTTTTAACAGACATTTTTTGTTAAATTCTCAAAACCTATTGACAAAAGCAGTATGTAAGATGTATAATAAAAAATGTCGATACATCGCGGGGTGGAGCAGTTGGCAGCTCGTCGGGCTCATAACCCGAAGGTCGTAAGTTCGAGTCTTACCCCCGCAACCACTGAAATGCCTCTGTTAAAGCGATTTACAGAGGTTTTTTTATTACTTGAAAAAATCCATTTAAGACCATTAAAAACCGTTAAAAAGCATTAAAATTTAT
>CALXAU010000008.1 GCA_944386355.1 uncultured Clostridia bacterium | reverse complement strand
GGAAAAGATAGATATACAGTATTACCACAAACAAGTTTAGAAATGTTAAGAAAATATTACAAAATGTATAAGCCAAAACATCCAGAAGGATATTTGTTTTTGAATAGAGAAGGAAATCCACTAACAATAGAAAGAACAAGAGAATTTTTTAGAAGATATAGAAAGAAGGCCAAAATAGATGATAAATTTGTAATCCATAGTTTAAGGCATCGGATTTGCAACTGATTTAATAGAAAGAGGAGCAAGTATATTAGAAGTAAAAATACAGAAGTTTGGAGTGGAACAGTAGGAAATAGTTATGCAGGAGGAACAGGAAGTAAAGAAGATCCATATTTAATAGAAAATGGAGAACAATTAGCATATTTAGCAGAACAAGTAAATAATGGAGAAAAATATACAGGAAAATATTTTAAGATAATAAAATCTATTAATTTAGGTGGAGCAAAATGGACACCAATTGGAGGAATTATAGAAAATATTATTGATTTAGAAGATATCGAAAACTATTTTGACGGAGAGTTAGACGGACAAGATAATATAATTGCAAATTTAAGTATAACTCAAAATGAACGAAGACCAATAGGATTAATAGGAATGTTAGGTGAAAATGGAACAGTAAAAAATATAAAAATAACAAGTGGAAATGTAACAGGTGAAGTTTATATAGGAGCTATAGTAGGGCTGAGTAAAGGAACAATAGAAAATTGCATAAATAATGCAGAAATAGAGAGTAAAGGACTATCTATTGGAGGAATAGCAGGATATGCTATTTCTGGAAATATAAGTAATTGTGTAAACGAAGGAAATATAATTGAAAAAGGTGAAGAAGGTAAAGCAGTAGGAGGAATAGTAGGACAAAAAACAGTAGAAGGAATTATAGAGAATAGCTATTATTATACAGAAAGTACAATAAAAGGAATAGGAAGCGAATCTGATGAAATAGAAACAAAAAATCCAGTGGAAGACATTGTGGGAGTTACAGAAAAAAGTAGAAGAAAATATAGAAACATATGAAGAATTTTTAACATGGATTGAAACAAAAAAATAAAAGAATATTACAAGACAGTAGGAAAAATCTCCGAAGTTTTTTTAATAAATTTTTCCCTAAAAAATATCTATCACTTTATATTGTGATAGATATTTTTTAACATATAGTAATAAAAGGATAAAGTAAAATAAATTATAAAATACAAAAATATAAAGTTTAAAAAACTTACAGATTACTTCGCAAAGTAAAAATTTTCGTATTTTTTTAATTTAATGCCTTTTATATGTATCTCTTGAAAGTACTTCTGTTGAAACAACTTGTCCATTCTTTTTTAAAGTTTTATAAGCTTCAGAATAAATATATGAAGAAGTCTGTCTAGTAATTTTAGAACTTAAAACAACCTCATAATCATCTTCGGATTTTAAACCTAAAATATCAAATTTTGCGATTCCGCCAGAAACAGAACACATAATTTTTATAGGATAATTCCTATTATTTTTAAATTTAAAATCTATTGAACCATAAACAACAGTAGCATCTCTACTAGCATTACTGTAGGAAGGTATGAATTGATGATTACTTCTTTCTACAATATCTAAATTAGCATATAAAACAGCATTATATAAAGTAGTAGTAATTTGACAAATGCCTCCACCTAAACCGTCTTCAACTCTTCCATTAACATATATTGGAGCTTCTTTGTAACCAGCAGCAATAGTTCTTTCTCCAACAACTTTATTATATGAAAAGGTTTCTCCAGGCATTACAACAGTTCCATTTATTTTAGAAGCAGCCAAAATTAAATTTGTAGTTCTTGCAGTATCTCTTGCAGAATATCTTGTAGAAAATGTAGATAATGTGTCAGGAAAAGCTTCTGTTCCAATCATATTAGTAGTAACATCAGGAGTCAAAACCTTTAAAGGTATTACAACTTCATCTTTATTTTCTTCCAGCAATTTCTTAGCCTCTTCAATTGAAATATTAAAATCTAGACCATTTTCATGTGCAAATAAAGCACGAGGTTCTTGGGTATAATATGCATTAACAGGTTCTTTATATATTTCATTATGAATTTGTTCTATTGAAATAGGCTCAGGAGCTTCTTCTTTTGTTATTAACTCTACTTTTTCTGTTTTAAAAGATAAATCATTAATTTTATTTTCAATATTAGTTATTGTTTTATCTATATCAATTACATTACCAGTTTTTCCTTTTGTTATAACTAAAGAATTACCGTCAATATAATATCCACTTTTAATAGTTGCATCAGGTAATTTAGAAGAAATGTCTTCCAAAATTTTTGTTAGTTCTTCTTTATTAATAGTTAAAACAGGTTCAATGTCTTTTTTAGAAAAAAAGCTATTTAAAATTGTAAAAGAATTTGTTAAGAAATTACTATCTTTACCAAGATTATTAGCAAAATCTATGGAATCTTGTATATTAAAATTAATAGATAAAGATGAAATAGGAATTGTTGTTTCATAATCATTATGCTTAACAGTAATATCGGTTGGTACAGAGGAATTTATATAATTTCTTACTTTCTCGATAGCATCTAGAGAAGTTAGACCAGAAACATCTACACTTTTAATAGACACATTATTTATTATTTTATCAGATGATGAAATTTTTAAACAGTAAATAGTTATGCAAATAATAAATATTATTAAAACTACAAAAATAGAAATACAAATATTTCTAAAAATGTGAGATTTTTCTTTTTTATCATAAGAAACTGGCTCAAATTTTTTATCATTAAATTTCTCTTCTTTTTCGATAGCTTGTTCTTTTTCTATTACATTATTATTTGTGTTCATAATTTCTCCTTAATAAGCATTTTAAAATATTATATCATATTTTGTAAAAAAATAAATAAATTTCCGCTATAAAATATTAAAAAAAGAAAATAATATAATTAATAAAACTTAAAAATAAGTTTTATTAGAAATAGGAGGATGTTATGTCTAGAAATAGCAAGTTAATATCTGAAAATTTAAGAGAAGAAATAGCAAAAGAATTAGGAGTATATGAACAAGTAAAAAAAGACGGTGGTAGCTGGCAAAATGTTTCTTCAAGAGATTGTGGAAATATAGTTTCAAAAGCTATTGAAATAGCAAATAGAAGTGTAGAAAATAAGTAGGAAAAGTTAATAGTAAAATAGTAAAAAGAGGAAATTTTTCCTCTTTTATATTGCTAAAAAGAAAAAATCAACATATAATAAGGTTAAAAATTAATCATTTCTAAATTATGTATTACTATTAATATTTTTTGCAAAATTAATTAAATTGTAAAATCCGTACAGAAACTGGATAAATTAAATTATAATTTAATTTAAAATATTTTAATATAAAATTGGAGGAAATTGAGAATGAATGAATTAAAAGTAAAAGATCTAATCAAATGTACAGAAGGTAAATTAATATTAGGGAAAGAAGAAGAAATATGTGATGATTTTTCAAAAGATACTAGAACAATAAAAGATGGAGATATTTACATAGGAATAAAAGGTCAAAATTTTGACGGTAATACAATGTGGGAAAAAGCTTTGGAAAATGGAGCAAAAGGAGTTATAGTACAAGGTATTAATTTTTCAGAAGAAAATTTAGAAAAATGGAAAGAAAAAATTATAATAAAAGTTGAAGACAGTTTAGAAGCATTATATAAAATTGCTGAATATAAAAGAAGTTTATATAATATACCAGTAATTGGAATAACAGGAAGTGTTGGTAAAACAAGTACAAAAGATATTGTTGCAAATGTAGTAAGTCAAAAATATAATACGCTAAAAACGCAAGGAAATTATAATAATAATATAGGTGTACCTTTTACAATTTTAAATTTAAAAGACCATGAAGCAGCTGTAATAGAAATGGGAATGAACCATTTAAGAGAAATAAGTTTACTTACAAAGATTGCAAAACCAACAATATCAATTATTACAAATATAGGAACATCACATATTGGAAATTTAGGTTCTAGAGAAAATATTTTAAAAGCAAAATTAGAAATATTAGAAGGAATGGAAAAACCTATTTTAGTAATAAATAATGATAATGATTTACTTTCAAAATGGGGAAAAGAAAATAAAGATAATATAGAAATACATACATATGGAATAGAAGAAAAATCAGAAGTTAATGCAAAAGAAATTATAGAAAGTACAGATAGTAGTGAATTTGTTTGTGAAATAAATAATAAAAAAATAAAAATTCATGTACCAGTTGGAGGAATTCACTTTGTATATAACGCAATATGTGCAGTAACTGTTGCTAATCTTTTAGGAATTGAAGAAGAAAAAATAAAAAATGGAATAGAAACATTTGAACTTACTAAGAAAAGAATGGATATAATTGAATTAGAGTCTGGAGTTAAATTAATTGATGATAGTTATAATGCAAGTTTAGAGTCTATGCAAGTTGCACTAAAACATTTATCACAATATAGAGAAAGTAGAAAAATAGCTGTTTTAGGAGATATGTTAGAATTAGGAGATTTTGCCAAAGAGTTACATGAAGAAGTTGGAAAAAAAGTTATAGAAAATAATATAGATATATTATTTTGTTGTGGAGAAAATGCAAAATATATAGCAAATAAAGCGCAAGAACAAGGAATGAAAAATGTCTTTTATTTTACAAATAAAGAAGAAATGCAAAATAAATTAAAAGATACAATTGAAGCAAAAGATGTAATTTTATTTAAGGCATCAAATGGTATGAAATTTTCAAGTATAATAGAATTTTTAAAAGATACTAGATTTTTAAAAAATTTATGATATAATACATTTACCAACTTTTGGGAGGATGTTAAATGTTATTCAAGGATTATTATAAAATACTAGGACTAGAAACTAGTAGAGTTTCTATGGATGAAATAAAAAATGCTTATAGAACAGCTGCAAAAAAATATCATCCAGACTTGCATGTTGGAGATAAATTAGCAGAAGAAAGAATAAAAGATATAAACGAAGCATATAAAATTTTATCAAATTATACAACAAAAAGAAGATATGATAGAACATGGAATTCAAATGTAGGTATGGGTGAAAAAGTTTTTAATAAAAAACAAAAATCAACATCAATATTAAAAAATATGTTTTTTGTAATTACAGATAAAGTAGAACAAAAAGAAGAAAAGAAAGAACCAATACGAGGAGAAGATGTTGAAACTCAAATAAAAATAAGTATATATGAAGCTTTTTATGGGTTAGAAAAGAAAATATCTTTAAAAACAATAGAAGGAAAAATAAAAAGCTATGTAATTACAATTCCAGAAGGAATTATGGATGGAGAAAAAATAAGACTTATAGGTCAAGGAAAAAAAGGTCAAAACGGAGGAAAAAATGGAGATTTATTCATAGAAGTAAAAATCCAGAAAGATAATAATTTTAAAATAGACGGTTATGATATAGTAACAAACTTATTAATAACTCCATGGGAAGCAGCATTAGGAACAAGAGTAAATGTAAAATCAATTGATGACGAAACAAAAATATACATACCACAAGGAATTCAAAGTGGAGAAAAAATAAGAATTCCTAGAAAAGGATATAAAGATACAAAAGGAAATAGAGGAGACTTAATTGCTGAAATAAAAATAGTAGTACCAAAAAAATTAACAGAAGAAGAAAAAAAGTTATTTGAAAAATTAAATAAAATATCAAAGTTTAATCCAAGAAACAAAAAAAATTAAACTTTACATAACAATAAGGTTGACAAATAAATATACTTCCGGTATAATTAATTATGTATAGTTAAACAAAAGATAAGCTATGGGTTAAACATAGGAATGGGGTGTAATTAAATATATGGAGATGAAGCAAGGTAAACACTTTAGTATAACAGATCCTAAAAACGTAAATACAGTAATATATCAAATAAATAAAACAGAAAAAGAGTTTTTAAAAGATTCTCCTAAATATACATTACAAAGATTAGATTATATGGAAGAATTAAGAGAAGATCTGAAGAAGAAAACTTTTTTTGTAGACAATCCGTCAAAAGATGAAGATCAGCTCATAATTTTATCTTTTGCAAAAGATAAAGTTGTTGTTAATATGGGATTATTAGAAGGACTTAAAATAAAGATATCTAAAAAACCAATCCCAGTAAAATTTGATAGTATATATTCAGAAGAAGAAAAAGAGTTAAAAGACTTTCAATATACTCCAAATTTAAAAAGACCTATTTGTATAATAGATCCAGAAACTACAGAAGAAATAAAGCCAACGCTTTACTTTGATGAGAAAACAAATGAAGTTAAAGGAAAATGTAAGTTAAAACCATATAAGTCTTATTTTGCTTTTGAGATAAGAGATAATAAAGACGATTAAGGGAGGAATTTTAATGGCGAAAAAATCAAGTTCTAGTGGAAGTTTGTGTGCAGCACCTTTTTCAGCAGATCCAAACGGAAAGGTTAGTACACAAGAAGAGATTATAGAGACAGGTAATAAAATATTAGAGTATGTAGAAGACGGTTCATGGGTAAGTATTATAAGTGCACATACACATGAAGTAGAATTAGGTGCAAATGGAGAACCAATAGCAAAATATATCCCACCAACAGTAAAAGGTAAAGAAGGAACTTTCCTAGGTAAACCAAGTGAAGAATTTAAAAATAAATGTTTAGAAATATACGAAAATAAAGGAAAAGAAAATAAAGGAAAAGAAAAAGAAGAATTTACAAAAGAGTAGGTGTTAAAATGAATTATAAAATAGAAGGAACGCTTAAAAAAAGTAGAAAATATTTTATTATATTTGGAATACTATGGTTAGTTTTAGCCATAGTACTTGTTGCGCCTATTGCACATAGCTCATTTGTAGCAAACAATGCAGAAGGCGGTTTTAATTTATCACAATTTATAGATACATTAATAAATACTATAACAACAAACCCATTAGGTTCAATAGGAACAATTTTTTCAGAAGGAGCTATAGGAACATATTTATCATGCATATTTTGGTATACAGTATTATTCTTAATATTAGTAATAATAGGTATGATAAAAATGGCTCCAAAAACAGAATATACTGATATTGAACATGGTTCAAGTGATTGGAGTGAACATGGAGAGCAATATAGAATTTTAAGCAATAAAAAAGGTATCATACTAGCAGAAGATAACTATTTACCATTAGATAAAAGAGGAAATGTAAATGTATTGGTAGTAGGACGGATCTGGATCTGGTAAATCAGCTTCATATTCAATACCAAATGCATATCAAATGTTAGGTTCATATGTATTTACAGATCCAAAGGGTGAATTATATGATAGAACAGCAGGATACCTAAAAGCACATGGATATGAAATAAAAGTACTTAACTTAGTCAGACCACAATATAGCGACGGATACAATCCGTTAATGCACGTTTCTTCAGAAGTAGATGTTGACGTAATTGCAAATACTATAGTAAAAGGTCAAAAAACAGAAGGAAGTAGTGCAGATCCATTCTGGGATGATGCATCTGAAATGCTTTTAAAAGCATTAATATATTATTTAATAGCAGTAAGACCAGAAGAAGAGCAAAACCTTGCTAGCTGTGCTGAACTTGTAAGAGCTGCAAACACCAATGGGGGAAGTAACCTATTAACAGATTTAATGAGTCAACTTCCATACGATCACCCAGCAAGAATGAATTACAAATCTATAGAAATAGCTCCAGAAAAAACTTATAGTTCTATTCTAAGCTCATTACAATCTAAGTTAGGAAAATTTGACTCAAAAGAAATTGCAGAACTAACCTCAACAGATACAATAGATTTTGAACAAATAGGAAGTAAGAAGACAGCTGTATATGTAATATCATCAGATACACATGGAGCATATGACTTTTTATTAACAATATTCTTCTCTCAAATGATACAACAATTATATGATTTTGCAGACCAAAATGGTGGAGGATTAAAAGTACCAACATATTTTATATTAGACGAGTTCGCAAACATTGGAAAAATTCCAGACTTTGATAAAAAGATATCAACAAGTAGAAGTAGAAAAATTTCATTTAGTGTTATATTACAAAACGTAGATCAATTAGAAGCAATATATGAAAAATCATATGAAACAATAATGGGAAATTGTGATACTCACTTGTTTTTAGGAAGTAACTCATATAAAACTGTAGAATATTTCTCTAAGGCATTAGGAGAAAAAACTATATCAAGAGATAGTTTATCAATAAGTAGAGATAAACAGCATAATAAAACAGGTACAAGTTCTTCAGATCAATTAATGGGAAGAGCACTTATGACACCAGATGAATTAAGAAGAATGGACAATGATATTTGTATAATATATGAAAAAGGAATAAAACCAGTAAAAGCCAAAAAATTCTATTACTTTAAGCATTCAATGGCCAAAAAATTAAAAGCATTAGAAATAAGTCATAATGATATAGGAGACATAGATAGAGGAGAATGGAGAAAATATAATCCATATAATCCTTATGTAGAAGGTGAAGAAACACAAAATCCAAATAGTTTAGATATAGATTCTTTAGATGATTTATTCAAAGACGATGATGATATGAAACTAGAAGATACACCAAAAGACTTAGACTCTATAATAAATCATGGTATGGATAGCGAAACAGAAGCACCAATTTTACCACAAGAAGATGAGGATACATATGATTTACAAAAAGAATTAGAAGCAAAATTTGATGAATTATTTGGACCAATAGATAGTAACGATGATTAATAAACACAATAATTAAAAATAAATAACAATAGAGTAACTAAAAATAGTTACTCTATTTTATATAATAGGAAAGTGATACTTTCATATTATATAAAAGTCGCTTCGCTCCAATAATTGCACACAATTTTACTTACGTAAAATTGGCACAGAACAAATTTACTTAAAAGCCAAAGAGAAAATATAAAATTAGTATAAATGTTAAGGTTTTCCGATTTGTTCTTGTGTCTAAAAAGGTAAGAATTATTTGATTTATTATAACAATTTTATTTTCAGCTCTATCAATATTTTTTAAAGATAAATGCTTACTAATACTTGTTTTATTAATACTGTCATATATTGAAAAATCAACCTGATTAACATTATTACCAGAGTTATTATTTTTATCAACTGTTTCTAACTGCCCAGTGACACCTATTCCGTAAGTAGAATTTGCTACAGAACAAATAGTTTTAGCCATTAATTCAGCTGTTTCTTTGCTATAAACAGAAAAAGAATCAATAACATTTTTCATTTCCTGTCCACCTAAATTTATTTTTGCTTGATTAGAATAAGTAACAGCTCCAAAACTAAAAATATCTGAAGCACCTGGAATATTTGTAATTGCATTTGATAGACCTCCACCTGTACAAGATTCCATTGTTGAAACAGTATACCTTTTATCTTTTAGTAAACAAATTAATTCTTTTATTTTTTGATTATTTAATTCTTCCATTATTACCTCCAAGATATTTATAATTTTTATTATATAATTGTTTATAGTATATAATAGCATAAAAATGTTACTATTAGAGAAAAATTAATAAAAATTTTAATTATTATAGTTAAAATATAAAAAGTTGCAAGATAATCATTGTCATCATAACTTTAAGAAATATAGTTTAAAATTATTAAATAATTATTAGTGTAATATTACTTTAAGGTTTTTTTGGAAAAATTTGCAAAATAATAATCAAATTGATATAATTATAGCTGTGAATATATATAAGCAAAAGAAAGAGGTATTCGTATTATTTAGTATTAAAATTAAATAAATGAATGGAAAATTATATTTTATTGACAGGCACGCCATGCCTGTATAACCTCAAAATAGCTTTTATATTCACAGCTTTTTTACTATAAAGTCAATATAATATTTCTTTTGGCTACTATTAGTGTAAGTTAGTTAAACCAAAGGAGGTATAATATATGACGGAATGTAGAAAAGTAAAATTATATGCTTGTATAGAAGTACTTTTTTTCATATTTAATGTCTATATAACAGACATATTTGGATATTTACATATTGTTATCAAACAAATGTCTACAAATATCTTCAAAATTATTGGTGTATCAATTGTTGCCATAATTGTAACTATTTATAAAGTACATACAAGCAAAAAAACAAAGAGTAAGTAAAAATGCTCTTTGTTTTTTTACATTGTAGAATTTGCATTCCCTATAATTGAAGAACATATATTCATAGAAAAATTGCATAGTAATTTTTGCAGCAATAAATTTTATATGTTTCTTGATAAAATAATTATCCATTTTTTACGTAATAAAAATGTAATAAAAATTTAACAAAAATGTAATAAAAATAAAAAAATAATATAAGATATATATCCCTAGTATCTAAGAATAAAATTAAGAAAAATTGGAAAAAGTATCTATTTACAATAGAATAAAAAAGATATAATATAAAAATAAATAAGTATATTAAAGGGGACAATAATTATGAAATTAAAAAATGATTTTATAAGAGATCAAAGTAAAAAGAATAAAGACAGCATTAAAGATAAGTGGATAAAATACATAAAAAATAAAAAACTAATATTAATTATAGCAATAATAGTACTAGCTGTTATTTTTATGACAATAATACTAAATAATGAAATAAAAAAGGATATAATAAGAGTATTTGATGAAAATATTCAAAATGCAAATGAAAATACACAAGTAGAGGTTTTTGATGACGGTTCAATTATACTAACAGATGACTCAGCTATAATAAGTTCTGCAAGTGTTGTAAATAGAATAACTGGAACAGGACCATTTGATGAGAATGAAGAACCAGGAAATGACTCTTCACCAGATAATGATATTATAAGAAGTTTTGATACTTTAACATGGGAAATAGAAGCAAACCTTACTATAAATAATGAAGAATATGGAAGTCAAGATGCTTCAAAATACACTAGTTTTAGAGGAGGAATAATAAATGTTGAAGCAACACTACCATCAGAATATGCAGGAACAATGAAATGGTCATTAGAAGACATGACATGGGCAATTGGTACAGGAATTGTAAGTGAAAACGGATTAACATTTACAGCACAATACAAAATGCCAGAAGACAAAATAACAGTACCTGGAAAACAAACTATTTCTCTAGTATTAAAAGTAGAAGGAGCCGGAAATGAAACAAGAATAAAGCCTAATATTAAATTATGGATGCAAGGAAATGAAACAAACAGCCAAGAACCAGGATATGAAGCAAAAGAGATAACAGATCAAAAAGGACAAGTAAAAGTATCCGCGAAACCAGGGTTTAATATAAAATTAGTTCCAAATACTTTTTACCAACCAAAAACAACAGTAGATTTTAATGACGGAAATGGAGATATATCAGGAAGAATATATGGATATGGAGTTCTATTACAGTTATATAATGAAAATAAAGAAAAAGGTCTAAAAGGACTAGAATACCCAAAAGGAGATATAACATTTGATATAGAAACAAAATTAGAAGCAATAGAAAAAATAGATGGTAAACAACAAACAACAGATATAACAAGTTTAGCAACACCAAAACTTTGGAATTATAAAGTAAACATAGGTTACGGCACTCAAAATCCAGCATATGGAAATATACCAGATAGAAATATGTATTTTGGAATAAATACAGGATATGTGAGTATTATGCCATATGGTATGCAAAGAGATTTAAGACCAGAAGGAGCTATATATAATTCCGGAAATATATTGATGATACAGGAAGATAACAAAATTAAAACAACAATAAACGAATTTAAAATTAATGGAATATTTCCAAAATATAATGATAGTTATAATGAAAGTACATCAATAGTATATGGGGAGAATATAGGATGTTTTAGTGCAGGATATTTTCAAATTTTTGTGCCAGATAATGAAGAAACAACTAAAACCAATAGAACATATTATTTAACAGTAGAAGATAAAAATATTAATATAAATACAACATCAAATCAACAAACTACAGATCAAGTTATAACAACTGATGATAGTAGTAGAGTACAACATTATATTTCAAAACCAGGAACATATAGTCATTATATTTATATTTATGAAGAGAATGGTAAAGATTTAAACGGTAATGGCGCAATGATGCAAAAAGGAAAAGGTAGAAAAGCAAAAAATCAAGTTGTACAAGTTAGGGCTTATATTTATCAATATGGTAGTAATGATGTAGGCACAGAAATAAAAAGTGTAAATAGATTAGTAAAATTTGATGGAGATGGACTAGAACCAATTTTACAAGAAAATGGAGAAAAAGCAGAATTTGTAACAGATACTATGACTTGGAAATCATGGTATGTTACTAAAAAAGACGGAACAAATTGGAAAAATGAAGAAGAAAGAAATAATAGTGGTATAGAAGACTTAAATATATATGAAAATATACAAGATATACCAGAAGGATATATATGTATAGGAATGTATTTTGAATCACAGGGTGGATCAATGTCAGGAGAAAGTAAATATATACAGATAAAATTTAAAATAAAGGATACAGCAGAAATTGGTAAAACTTATGGAATAATGCAAGATTCAGATTATTGGACAGAAACGTTAGACAGAACAACGCAAACAATAAAAAATCCTGATGCGGAATATCCAAAGCCTGTATGGAGTAGACGTTTTCCATACCAAAAAACACAATATGACGAAAATGGGCAAATAGTAGCAGGAACTCATCAAAATTATATATATGGAAATACAATTTTAGTTGTAGGAGCAGATAGTAAAATAACAGTAAAAACAATAAATCCAGATAATGAAGAAGAAAAAACAGTATATGATATAGGGAAAAACGAAAATATAGTAACATTAAAAATAGAGCCAGCACTTTCAGAGATAGATTCACAAATACCAACAAATATAAAAGGAGTAACTGTAAGAATAAAAGAAACTTTACCTGAAAAATTAACTTATCTTCCAGAAAGTAGTAATTATGGAGAACCTTTAGAAGTTATAAAAAATCAGGATGGAACAACAACATATATATGGGAAATATATAATTGCAATGTTGGGGAAGAAATAGAACCATTAATACTAAAAGCGCAAATAGACCCAAATGTAGAAAATGGAACGACATTGCAAACAACATCAGTTATAGAACCAGATAAAGAAATCATAGGATTAAGTTCACTAGATGTAAGAACATCAACAACAGGAATACAAATAGTAAATTTGTCTAGCCATAGCCTATATAAAGAAACAGAAACTAAGGCAATAGAAAATAATGGTGAAATAAAATACAAAATTACATATGAAAATAAAACAGATATAACAACACCAGATTTTCAGTTGATAGATATTTTGCCATATAATGGTGATGGAAGAGGAACAACATATATTGGAGAATATACATTAGAAAATGTAAAAGTAACACAAGAAGGAAAAAATGGCTTAATTGACACAAGTAATTTAAAATTGTATACTACCACAGATACTGAAGCAAGAAAAATAACGCCAAAAGATGAAGGTATAGGAGTAGCAGACATATGGGAAGAAAAACAAATAGGAAAAACAATTTCTGAACCTGTAACAGTAGTAGCCTTAAAAGGAGAAATACCAGCAAATACAAGAGTAGAAATGGAAATAACACTAAAAACAAATAATAATAGTCCAAAAGACAAATATGTTAATTCAGTAACAGCTCAAACAAGTAAAGAAACAGAGGTAATAACTTCATCAAATGTAGAAATAAGTGTAGTAAAAAGGCAAATAGAAGGAATGATATGGTATGATACAAACGAAAATGGAATAAAGGATGAAAATGAACAATATGCAAATAAAATAGAAGTAGAACTAACAAAGGTAGACGGAAGTAAAGCAGAAGATATAAACGGAAACGAAATACAAAATATATTAACAAATGAGCAAGGAAAATATGTATTTACAAATTTACAAATAGGAGAATATATAGTAAAAATAAAAACAGAAGATAAATATAAATTAACAACAGCAAATGTAGGAAGTAATAAAGAAATAAATAGTAAATTTGAAGAAGTAGGAGAAGAAAAGAAAAGTTATATAATAACAAATTTAAATAATTTACAAAGCCCAGATTTAAAAGAAATGAATGTAAATGCGGGACTAGTAGTAAAAGATGCTAAAATAATAGTAAAATACTTAGAAGAAGATAATACACCACAAACAGATGAAGATAACAAAAAATTAAAAGATCAAAAAGAAATAATATACTATGAGAAAGACGGAATAAATAAAAAATATAAAATAGGAGATAACTATGAAGTTACAGCAGAAAATATAGATAATTATATAACATTAAGAAATAGTGGAAACACAAGTGGAGTATTAGATGCAGAAGAAGTAGTTGTAACATATTATTATACATACAATAAAAAAGATATAACAGTAGAAAAAATATGGGAAGACAATAATAACAAAGAAGGAAAAAGACCAAATACAGTAACAATACAAATAAAAAAAGGAAGAAATTTAGTAGAAGAAGCAGAAGTAAGTAATAAAGAAAATTGGAAACATACATTTAAAGGATTACAAAAATATGACTCAAATGGACAAGAAATAAATTATACAATAGATGAAGGAGAACTACAAGGAGAGGCACAAATGTACTATACAAAAGAAATAGAAGGAACAACAATAAAAAATAAAATGACAAAACATCCAGGAACAGTAACAGTAAAATATATAGATAAAAAAACAAAAGAAGAAATAAGTGAAAAAGTAGAAAAAGAAGGAATAATAGGAGAAAACTATGATGTAACAGAAGATAAAAAAGAAGTACCGGGATATACATTAATAGAAGAACCAGAAGAAAAAATAGGTACATATACAGAAGAAGCACAAGAAAAGATTTACTATTATGCAAAAAATACCGAAGTAATAGTAAAATATTTAGAAAAAGATAATACTCCAGAAGATAATAGTGATAATAAAATAATTGAAAAAGAAGTAAAAATAGAAGGGTATGAAGGAAAAAAATATCAATCAGAACAAAAAGAGATAAAAGGATATACTTTTATAGGATCAACAGAAAATACAGAAGGTGAAATGAAAAGAGAAAAAATAGAAGTAATTTATTACTATGCACAAAACACAAAAGTAATAGTAAAACACATGGAGCAAGACAATACACCAGAAGATGATAGTGATAACAAAATTCTAGAAACTGAGAAAATAGAAGGATATGAAGGGAAAAAATATAAAACAGAACAAAAAGAAATAGAAGGATATACTTTTGTAGGATCATCAGAAAACACAGAAGGAATAATGGAAAAAGAAGAAATAGAAGTAATTTATTACTATGCGAAAAATACAAAAGTAACAGTAAAATATTTAGAAAAAGATAACACCCCAGATGACAACACAGATAATAAAGTATTATTTACAGAGATAATAATAAATGGATATGAAGGGAAAAAATATAAAACAGAACAAAAAGAAATAAAAGGATATGCTTTTGTAGGATCAACAGAGAATACAGAAGGAACGATGACAAAAGAAGAAATAGAAGTAATCTATTACTATGCACAAAATACAAAAGTTATAGTACAACATATAGATAAACAAACAGGAGAAATTTTAATAGAAGAAATAAAAGAAGGAAAAGTAGGAGATATATGCAAAACACAAGAACAAAACATAGATGAATATATCTTAGTAGAAAAACCAGAAAATGATATTATAGAAATGACAAAAGAAGAACAAATAATAAAATACTTTTATGCACATATCTCAAAAGGAGTAATAGAAAAACATATAGATATTAACAGTGGAGAAATATTAGAAGAAGAAAATCATACAGGAAAAGAGGGAGATAAATATAAAATTGATGCAAAAGAATTTGAAGGATATGATTTAGTAACAAGCAAACTACCAGAAAATGCAGAAGGAGAGATGAAAAAAGAACTAATAGAAGTAAAATATTACTATATAAAAAGAGCAAAAGTAATAGTACAATATTTAGAGCAAGGAACAGAAAGAAAATTGTCAGAAGAAAAAATAATAAATGGACATGAAAATGAGAAATATAAAACAGAAGCAAAAGATATAAAAGGATATAGTTTAATAAAAATACCAAATAATGCAGAAGGAAAAATGGAAATAACAATAAAAGAAGATGGAAGTTATAATACTGAAACAATAGTAAAATACTATTATATAAAAAAAGCAGGAGGAGTAATCGAAAAACACATAGATATAAATAATGGAAAAATATTGAATGAAGAAGAGCATAAAGGAAATGTAGGAGACAAATATGAAATAAATCCAAAAGAATTTGAAGGTTACTATTTATTAAAAGAAGATGAAAACGGAAATTCAAAATTGCCACAAAATGCAATAGGTGAAATGACAGAAGAAAAAATAGAAGTAATATATTATTATAAAAAGTTATCAACAGTAAAAGTAGAATATGTGGATAAAGCAACGGGAGAAAAATTAAAAGAAGAAAAATTAGAAGGATATATAGGAGAAATATACCAAACAGAAAAAAAAGACATAGAAGGATATGTATTAGTAGAAACACCTGAAAATGAAAAAGGAAAATTTACGCAAGAGGATATTATTGTAACATATTATTATCAAAGAAGAACAGAAGTAGAAGTAAAATATTTAGATAAACAAACAGGATATGAAATAGCAGAAATAGAAAAAATAGAAGGATATGTAGGAACTAAGTATGAAACAAAAGCAAAAGATATACAATATTACAAGTTAATAGATCAAACAGAAAATACAGAAGGAGAAATGACAAAAGAAAAAATACAAGTAGTTTATTACTATGAAAAACAAATATTTAACCTAAGAATAGATAAATGGATAAAAGAAGTAAATATAAATGGAGTAACAAAAGTAGGGCAAACTTACGAAACTAAAGAACAATTATATAAAATAGACATACATAGAAATGAAATATTAACATCAAAAGTAAAAGTAATATATAAGATAAGAGTAACAAATATAGGAGAAATAGAAGGAACAGCAAACAAAATAACAGAGTTAATTCCAGAAGGAATGAGTTATATAGCAGAAGATAATAAAGTAAATTGGAAAGAAGAAAATGGAACATTAGTTACAGACGAATTAAAAGAAGAAATAATTGAACCAGGTGAAAGTAAAGAAATTGAAATAGTACTAAGATGGAATAATGGAGAAGAAAATTTTAGAGAAAAGAAAAACACAGTTATGATAAGTGGAACAGAAAATCCAGCAAAATATGTAGATATTAATAAAGAAGACAATATTAGTAAATCAGAAATAATAATATCAATAGCAACTGGTAAAGAAAATAGAAACAGAGAATTAATTATTATATTAGGAATACAAATAATAGTTTTAATTATAGTAGTAAACATAATTTATAAAAGAAGAAAAAATAATTAGTATGAAATAATTAAGATGAAATGTTGTTAAAAATAAACATTTCATCTTAATTAATTTTAAGTAATTTCCATTCAAGAAAATGTAATTTACATGTGTTTAAACATTTTCTAGAAAGGTTTCGCAAAATACTTCAAAATATATACATGTAGCATTTGATATCAACATCTTATTACTGTGAATTGTAATTTTTTTGTAACAAAAAACGAAAAAAAATTCGCCAAAACATTGAAAAAATTTTAAAACTATAGTAAAATACTATTACAATTCAGAAAGGAATTTAAGTAAAAATGAAATTTATACATATAGCAGATTTACACTTGGATGCACCATTTGTAAATTTATCAGATAAATCTTCATTTGGGGATTTAAAAAGGATAGAACAAAGAAAAGTATTTAAGAAAATAATAGAATATATAAAAAAAGAAAGCATACCATATTTATTTATTGCAGGAGATTTATATGAGCAAAAATATATAAAACTATCAACAATAAAATATATAAATGACTTATTTTCAAGTATTCCAGAAACAAAAATATATATAACTCCTGGAAACCATGACCCATATTTAAAAAATTCATATTATAGTAAATATGAATGGGCACAAAATGTAAAAATATTTAAATCAGAAATAGAAAGAATAGAATTAGAAGATGTAGATATATATGGATATGGATTTGATGATTTTTATTGTACAGAATTTAATCTAGATGAGTTAGAAATAGTAAATAAAGAAAAAGTAAATATATTTATAACACATGCTACATTAGACGGAGCAACACTAGAAGAAAAACAATATAATTCAATAAGCAGAAAAGAATTATTAGCAAAAAATTTTGATTATGTAGCATTAGGACATATCCATAAAACAAATTATAATAAAAATGAAATAAAACAAAATATAATTTATCCAGGCTCACCTGTAGCATTAGGATTTGATGAAATTGGAACACATGGAATAATTTTAGGAGACATTGAAAAAGAAAAAATAGAATTAAAATATATTCCGATATCAGATAGTGAATTTAAAGAAATATATTTAGATATTACACAAATAATTTCAAAAGAAGAATTAATAGAAAAAATACAAGAATTAGAAATAAATGAAAATGAATTTATAAAAATAATATTAATAGGAAAAAGAAATTTTGAAATTAATATATATGAATTATATAATTTAAATATAAATGAAAGAATTATAAAAATAAAAGATAAAACAAAAATAAACTATAATTTAGAAAAAATGAAAAATGAAACTACTTTAAAAGGATTATTTATTCAAGAAATGTTAGAAAAACTTGATAAATGTGAAAATAATCAGGAAGAAAAAGATTTAATAGAAAAAGCAATAGAAGTAGGATTAGAAGCATTAGAATAATAGGGAGGACTTTTTTTGAAGATAAATAAAATAAAAATAAATTCATTTGGAAAAATAAAAGAAAAAGAAATAGATCTAAACGAAAATATTAATATAATATATGGTAAAAACGAAGCGGGAAAATCTACTTTGTTAAAATTTATTACAAATAGTTTTTTTGGTATATCTAAAAATAAAAAAGGAAAAGAAATTTCAGATTATGATAAATATAAGCCATGGGTAGGAGAAGAATTTTCTGGTAGAATAGAATATGAATTAGACAATAAAGAAAAATATGTAATTTTTAGAGATTTTAATAAAAAAAATCCTAAAATTTACAACGAACAAATGCAAGATATATCAAAGGATTTTAATATAGATAAAACAAGAGGAAATGAATTTTTTATAGAACAAACTAAAATAGATGAAGATACTTTTTTATCTACACTCGCAATAAATCAAGAAGAAGTAAAACTAGAAAAATCAAATCAAAATATTTTATTACAAAAAATTGCAAATTTAGTTGGAACAGGAGAAGATAATGTTTCTTACAAAAAAGCAATAGATAGATTAAATAAAAAACAATTAGATGAAATTGGAACAGAAAGATCAAGAGAAAAACCGATAAATATTGTAACAAGAAGAATTCAAAATTTAGAGGAAGAAATAAATATATTAGAAAAATATGAAGATAGCAAATATGAAATAGAAGAAAAGGAAAATGAAATAACAAAAGAAATACAAAAAATTGAAAATGAAAGTGAATTATTAAAAGAAATAAAAATTCTTGAAGAAAACAAAAAAATTGATGAAGAAAAATTGAAAATAAAGCAAGATATAAAAATCGAAAATGAAGAAAAAATCAAGAATACTAAAATAAAAATATCAAATAATATTAATGAATATGAAGAACAGAAACAAAATCAAAAAGAAGAAGAAAAAAAAGCACATAAAAAAGAAAAAAAAATAATGCAAAAAATTATAAGATTAGCAATAATTTTACTAATATTAGCTATAATAGTTGGGATAATTACAAAAAATGTAATTATAATAGCTAGTATAATAATAATTTATATAATTTTTATAATAATTAATTTAACAAAACTAAAAAAAATTAAAAGAGAAAATGAAGAGAAATTACAAAAAAATGTAGAAAATATAAATCAAATAAATGTACAAAAAAATAGTTTGCAAAATGAAGTAGATATATTAGAAAAAAATATAAAGCAGATAGAAAAAGAAATTACTTCACTACAAAGTCAATTAGAAAAGGAATATAATCAAAAAAAAGAACAAATAAAAATAAAATACCTTTTAACAATAGAAAATGAAAATATACAAAAATATATAAATTTAAATAATATTCAATTAATAAATCAAATACAAGAAGAATTAATATATAACTTAAATCAAAAAAAATTACAATTACACACATTAAAAATAGATAAACAAAATATAGAACCTAAACTAGATAATTTAGCAAGTTTAGAAGAAGAACTAGCTAATGAAAAACAAAAAAATAACCAATTAAAAAAGTTAGAAAAAAGTATAAATATTGCAAAAGAAGCTATTGATAAAGCATATGAAAAAATGAAAAATACAATAACACCAAAATTCACACAAAATCTATCACAAAATATTTCAGAAATAACAAATGGAAAATATAAAAAAGTTAAATTTAATGATGAAATAGGTCTTATGGTTGAACTTGAAAATGGAGATTATATGCCTTCATATAATTTAAGTGTAGGAACTATCGATCAGCTATATTTGTCTTTAAGACTATCTATGATAGATGAATTTTGCAAAGAAACAATACCAATATTTTTAGATGAAAGTTTTGCATATTTTGATAACAACAGACTAGAAAATATATTGAAATATATAAAAGATAAGTTTAGTAATAGACAAATATTAATCTTTACTTGTACATATAGAGAAAAAGAAATTTTGGAAAAAAATAATATTAATTTTAATTACATAGAATTATAACAAATAGTTACAATTCACAGTTATACTTAAGTTTTGTAAATTAGCAAAAGATATGTTTGTATATTTTAAAGTAATCCCCCATTCAAGAAAATGTAATTCACATATGTTGAAACATTTTCTAGAAAGATCCCCACAATATACTTTAAAATATATAAATATATCATTTACTAGCTACAAAATTTTACAGATATGAATTGTAGCAATAAGTAGAAAATATTGAAAGTTAAATAAAATATGGCTTGTAAAAACATAAAAAACGTAATATAATGTTAAAAGCAAAAACAAAAACAAGGAGAGAAAGAAATGTTTGACAAATTAGAAGATGTAGAAAAGAGATATGAGGAGTTAACAAAATTAATTAGTGATCCAGAGGTTATTGCAAACCAATCTGAATGGCAAAAATTAATGAAAGAGCATAGTAACATACAAGACATAGTTGAAAAATATAGAGAATATAAAAAGACAAAACAATCAATGCAAGAAGCAAAAGAGCTAATAGAAGATCCTGAAATGAAAGAGCTTGCAGAAACAGAATATTATGAAGCAAAAGAAAGAATACCAAAAATAGAAGAAGAATTAAAGGTATTATTAATTCCAAAAGATCCAGATGATGAAAAAAATATAATATGTGAAATAAGAGCAGGAGCAGGAGGAGAAGAGGCAGCTCTATTTGCAGGAACACTGTTTAGAATGTATACAATGTATGCAGAAAAAAAACATTGGAAATTAGAAGTTCTTAATGAAAATGAAACTGGACTTGGTGGATATAAAGAAATCTCTTTTATGGTTACTGGAAAAGGTGTATATAGTAGATTAAAATTTGAAAGTGGAGTTCACAGAGTTCAAAGAGTTCCAGACACAGAAAGTAGTGGTAGAATTCATACATCAACAGCAACTGTTGCAGTATTACCAGTAGTAGAAGATGTTGAAATAGATATAAATCCTTCAGATATTAAAATGGAAGTATTTAGAGCATCAGGTGCAGGAGGGCAACATATTAATAAAACATCATCAGCAGTAAGATTAATACATGAACCTACAGGAATTGTAGTAGAATGCCAAACTGAAAGATCACAATTTCAAAACAAAGATAATGCTATGAGAATGTTAAGAACAAAACTTTATGATATAGAAAAACAAAAACAAGACAAGGAAATAGCAAATAGTAGAAAAACACAAGTTGGCTCAGGAGATAGAAGTGAAAAAATAAGAACTTATAACTATCCTCAAGGAAGAATAACAGACCATAGAATAGGTTTTAGCATATTTCAAATAGACAACTTCTTAAATGGAGATTTAGACGAAATGATAGATAATTTAATCGCAGCAGATAGAGCAGAAAAATTAAAGGGAGAAGATTAATAAGTTAAGAGCATATTTTTGAAATTAATTTAATAAATAAAAATTTAAGGAGGATGTTAATTTGAAAAAAATGCCTCAAAGAATAGAGAATATTATAAACGAGTTTATATCAGGAGTAAATAACATTTTAGGCAAAAGAGCTAAAAAGATAATACTTTATGGTTCATATGCTAGAGGAGATTATAATAAAAATTCAGATATAGATATTATGATATTAACAGATTTAAATGATGATGAATTTATTGTAAATGCAGAAAAAACACAAGAGCAAATTAATACTGCTAAAGAATTAATTTTATTAGTAGAAAAATTTATAAATGAAAAAATATAAAATAAGATGATTTCTATAAAAAATTACCAAGAAAATATTTTAGTCTTGGTAATTTTTTTGGGTTTAGTACACTAAACTAAAAGGACAAAGAATTTAATGTATATTCATAATCGAAAAAAGCCGTAATGCGTAGCAAAAAAGCTAAAAATTAAAAAATGTAACAAAAATGTAATAAAAAAGTAATAAAAAAGAAATAAAACTTTAAGTATAGGTTTCCGTAATAAAAAATGTAAACTAGAAATTTTTTCATATAGAAAAAGAAATAAAAAGATAGTATTATATAAGTAATAATATAGGCGAAAAATAAGGGAAGGAATGAAATCAAATATGAAAAAGTATATAATATTTATTCTAGTAATTGCATTAGCACTTGCAACATTTTTAATAGTCAACACAATGCAGATAGAAAAAGCAAACAGTAAAACATTTGCTCAAGCAGGATACATATTAAAAAATCAAGTACAGGGGAATTTAGGAAGCCAATCTGTAGAGAGATATTATTTCAACGCAAATGAAAAATATAAAAATGCATATGGAGAAAAAGTTGTTTTTAATGATTCAAATGGTGAAAAAATAGTAACAACAAATGATAACTTTATACATTATACAGACGGTTCTATAGGTGCATTAAAAAAAGGTGTAATAATGGATTTTTCAAGAATAGACGATGACCCTATACTTTATTACAACATAGCAAGTGATAAGATCATAAAGAAAAAATCACAAACATATACAGTTTCATATTTAAACAAAGATTTAGAATTCAGTAATTTTATATGGAAAATATCAGACAACAAATATCTAATTGCAGGACAAGGAATAAAAGTAGTTATAAATGACGAAGAAGCAAAAACAATAGACGGATACATAGAGTTAGAATATTCAGACAATGAAGTCGTAAGAATATATAATCAAGAGCTAACATATCAAACAATTTCATCTAAATGTTATATTGAATTACCAAATGAAATAATTATAAATATTGCAAGTAAAATAGTTAGCAAAAGTGGAATAAACAAAATGAGTTTATCAAATATGGTAATAGATTCTGATGATAATATCGATATTGTAGACTTAGAAGAAGAGCAAGAAGAAAACGAAGAAGATAATCAAGATGAAAATTCAACTAATACTCAAAACAATACAACAGAAAACACAACAAATTCTAACAATAATAACATCCAAGACCAAAACAATATTAACAACCCAAATAATAACCAAAACAATAATAATAGCAATCAAAATAATAATGAAAACAATAATAGCGGAAATGATAATAACCAAAATTCAGGAAATGCTGACAATAACACAACAGGTCAAACAAACGGACAAAATCAAATAGGAGGCATAATTTCAGGTGGAACTATAACACCTGGAGGAGATGAGATAACAGAAGACGGAAATACTACTGTAGGAGATATAACAGACGAAGATGATGAACTAGGTGATGATGAGGAAAATGAAGAAGGGGAAGAAACAGAAGTAGTAGAAAGACCAGAAGTAAATATACCAACATACAAAGTAGAAGACTTTGAAGTAGACTCAATAAGCATGAAAGCACAAATTGTAATAGAAGATAAAGATTCAATTTTAACAGGAGACAATAACATAAAAATACTAAAAAATGATACAGGAAAAACAGTATATGAAACACAAGAACCAATGGGAGTGTTTAATATAGAAGTAAATGTATCAACCCTACTTCCAGACACAGAATACACACTTGTAATACAATCATCATATACAGTTGACGAAATAGAATATACAAGAAACTTTATATACAAAATATTTAGAACACAAGCAATAGGAATTTCAATAGAAAAAGACTCATTTACAAACACATCATTAAGATTTGGAGTAACAATAGAACAAAACTCTAAAGTAAAAAGTGCAGAAGTAGTTATAATGGACAAACAAACACAAGAAGTTTTACAAACATATTCAATAGAACAAATGAATATAGGGCAAAAAAACATTGTAGATTTTGTTGGTCTAGATCCAAACACAGAATACAAAGTTGGAATAATAAACATTTTGTATGACGGTCAAGTAATAGCGGACGGATTTGAAATAAGTGATGAATATAAAACACTAAAAAATCAACCAGAAATAAGTGGAACAGAATTTGAAATAGACAAAAGAAATGGAAGTATAACATTAAACCTATCATATGTAAAAGATGAACATAAAGGAATTCTAAATTACACATATGAGTTATATGACACAAGAAATGATTTAGAAACAGCAGAACCAGTATATAGTATAACAAAAACTGAAAATTCTCCAGTAACAGTAACAATAGATAATGAAAAAATATCTAGAGGTGTACCATATGTATTTAAAGTAGTAATAGAATTTTCAGATAATGAAAAAATAGTAGAATATGAAAGTGAATATAGTGATATTATTCAAATTGACGGAGTTGAATTCCCAACAGTAAGATTTGAAAGTAAAGTAGTAACATTTGAAAGAATAGAAGGAAATCTAATAATAGAAGATAAAAACAATACAATAAGTTTAGATGACAATAATATTTTTACAATAATATATACAGACTCAGTAGGAGTAAACAGAAGCTTTACATCAAAAGGAAGTCTTACAATACCTGTATCTGTAAATGATTTAAGAGCAAACGAAACATATAAATTCTCTATATATACAAGAGTAGATTTGCAAGACGGAAATGATCCAATAGATGAATGTTATATTGGAGGAGCAGTAGTAAAAACAACAATTCCTAATAATATGGTTGCAAAATTTGCAGAAAATGAGGAAGACACCAAAAATGCTTTCAATGTATCTTTTAAACTAGAAAATGAAGAAGGGAACACAGACACTTTAGAGGCACAAACTTTAACAGGAATGGAATTTAATATATATGCGGGACAAACAGCAACTGGAACACCACTAAGAACAGTAAAAGTAGTAGACTCTAATATTGAACCATATGAAAGTAACTTAAAAGCAGACTATTTCGACAAAGGAGTTTCAATAACACCAGAATTTTTCGGAGCACAAAACAGAGACTTTAGAGATAGATATTATACAATTACAGTATCAAAAGCATATGACTACACACAATATCCAAATGCTCTACCAATAATAGAAAATAGTATTTCAATAGAAACAATAGGAACAATGCCGGATTTACCAGCAGATATAAATAATGCAATAGAAGTAGAAGTAATAAGGAATCGAGATAAAGACCAAAGAGAAGACTTGGATGCAGAAACAGTAGTAGGATATAAAATAAAAGCAGGATATGACAATAGCCAAAAATATGCTAAAACAATAACATATAAAGTATATAATGCGGTAACAAATGAATTAATAGAAACAAGAACTATAGAAATAGGAGAAGACGGTTTAATTCCAAGTACAACTTTTGATGTAGGAGATGGAACATTAGTAAAAGATACTGATGAAATGAGAAGAGGAAATTCATATTACTTTACATATGAAGTAGATTTAGATTTAAATAATGACGGAGAAGCGGAAAGTAAATATCCGTATACAGAAGAAGGACAAGAAGAAATTGTTTTAAAATCAAAAACAGTAACACCAAAAAAACAAGAAGCACATATTGTAATGTATCCTTCTATATCAACAGAAAATTCAATAACATTTAAATATAAATTTTCTGATATAGATAATGCAATAGAGTTAAATGTCCTTACAGGAACAAAAACTATGCAAGCATTAATAAATAACAGTTTAAGAGATGCTCAAGAAATAGAAGAAACAACAGATGATGAATGGAAAGAAATAACATTTAAAAATTTAGTGCAAGGAAATTTAAATATATATATTTCACAGGCTTTATTAAAAGATAATGTTGCAGAAAATAAAATATTAGCAGAACAACAATTTGAAGGAAAAGTACTATTAGATCAAGTACAATATAATGTATCATTAGATTCAAATAGAGTAATAGTAACATTACTAGGAAATGAAGATCAAATTGATAGAATAGCAAATGTAACAGTAGAATTCGAAACAGCAGACGGAACTAAACTTACAAAAGAAAATCTAATTCCAAAAAATAATATAATAACAGTAAACTTAAATGAATTAGGTAATTTTAGAAAAAAAGAAGTTTTTGTAAATTTATATGCAAAATATGATACAGGAATTGTAGGATATGATTTAACTTCACAATATGTTGTATATCAAAATGCAAGTACACAACAATACTATACAATTAGCTCAGAAAATAAATTTACACAAACAATAACAGCGCTAAGAAATGCATTTCAATATAGCAGACAAGGAAATGTACTTAATATTACACAAATAGGAACAAATAAATCTATGAATTTAGAATTACAATACTCAGAAAAAGGATTTTTATATGAATATGATCCAATATTGCAAAAAGCAGTAGAAGAAGAAAAAGTAAAAAGCGATGGTAGCAATATAATAAGATTCGATGTAATAATACCTGGAATTTCAATGACAGACTCAAGTGGAGAATTAAGTATAAAAACAGAATTAGACAAAGTAGAATTCAGAGCAGCAATAATAAGTACAGATATTGTAACATTTAAAGATAATTTAATTTATATAGATTTATATGAAACAGATGAAAATGGAAGAACAGAAAAATTTATACAAACCATAAATAAAAAAATAAGTGATTTTGACTCAATTGTACAAATACCAGACTTAAGGCCAAAAACATATTATTTTATGAAATTTAGAACTAATATTATACTAGATAATGGACAAGTAGAAGAAAAAGAACTATATGATATAGATTTCCAAGTAGTAGGGAAAAAATACTATTTCTCGACACTTGCAACAGTTGGAATAACAGATATAGAAATAAAATACAATCCTGTAAATTATGAAAATAAAACAATAGATATATCATATAAACTAGATAAAATATTAGGTTACAAAAAAATTGTATATACACTATATAAATATAACAATGAGACATCATCTTATGAAGTTTTAGAGGACGGATTAGAAGATACTTTATTAAAGAAAGAAATGCTAAAACAATTAGATGCAAGTCCAGGAAGTAAGTTTATATTTGGAACAAACTATAAAATAAAAATAACACCAATAGCAGAATATACTTCATTAGACGGAACAACATCAGAAATAGAGCTAGGAACAGTAGAAAAAGAATTTACATTAGAAGATTTAAAAACACCATTAATAGGAATAAATGGATACAGACCTAACAATACATCAATAAAATTTAAAATAACAATGTATGACGAAGATAGAATAGTAGAAAATGATAAATATACAATAACCATTTTAGATAATAAACAACAAGATATAACACCAGAAGAATACAAAAAAGAATATAGTACAGATATAATAAATAATACAATTACAATTGAAGGTATAGAACAAACAAAAGAATATACAATAATTGTAAAACTAAAAGCCGATTATGATAATGATAGAAAAGATTTAGCAGATTATGAAAAAAGATATACAATACCATATTTAAACAAAAATGGTGTATCAGTAGGAAATATTTCTACATCTGGAAACATCGAACAAAGCAATAAAATAGACTTAATATTTAATAACAGCTATAAATTAACAGAAATAGATGAAGTAAGATATTCAATATACAATAATGTTGGATATGCAAAAAGTGGATTAGTAGAATTTATTCCTGTAGAAATAAATTCACAGGGTGAAACATATTATAAATTTACACTAGAAGAACAATTAGAAGAAGTTGGTAGATATTATATAGAACTTCAATTTTTAAAAGACGGTAAAATTATTGATACAGCAACAACAGAACACATATATATAGAAGATTAAGGAGGTGAACTTATTTGAGAAATTTAGTGGAAGGAAACAAAAAAAGTTTTACAGTATTTGGAATAATAGTATTAGTAATAATAGTATTACTAATAGTTTGTTTACTAATAGTAACAAAAGTAGAAACGAAACAATATGAAATAGAAGAAGGAACATACATATATGATAAAGATTACAATTTAGTAGATATGGACACATCAGCAATAATGAAGAAAAAATGGGACGGAAATTACTACCTAACAATGCAAGATAATAAAAAAGAATATCAACTTGGAAAAACTGTAATTTCATATAAAGCAAATGTAAACAAATTAAATACATATGGAAAAATGTTTAGAATATATACAGATGCGAAAATAGAAAAAATAGAGGAAGAAAATGAAATACAAAACTTTAAAGAAGATAGACTATATAAAATAGAAGACAGAAAATACTTATTAGTAGCAAATAAAATAAAAAATCAAACTGGTTCACTTCAAACTCAAAATTATTTAATAATAGTGTTAGATAAATCTGGAAATACTTTGTTATTAAATAATGAAATAAATTCAAAAACAATAAATCCTATTATTTTAGAAACAGAAACTTTCAAATTTGATATAGCAAATGAAAAATTAATATATCAAGAACAAGAAATAGATCTTAAAAAGATAATAGGAAGTACAAATGAATATGTAGAAAGAGAAAAGAAAGAACAAAATACAATAACAGGAAATGAAACAACATTAGCATCTAGACAAGAACAAGAAGAAAACACTATAAATAATGAACAAATAGTAAGTGGAAATAATCCAAATCAAGGAATATCAGATAATTATAATAACCAAAATAATTCTAATAATCAAAATGGACAAAATCAAAACCAACAAAATGAGCAAAATCAAACTGGTCAAACAGGCAATAGTGGAATAATATCTGGTGGAGTAATTCAAGGAGGAACAATAACTGGTGGAGGAACATCACAAGTAGATGACATAACAAACAATGGAAATAGTGGTAATAATAATGATGATAGTAACAATTCTACACAAAACCAAACACCATTATCAAAAAGTGTTAGTCTAAGAGGTGCAACTTCTACATCTTCTTATATAGATATAAGTTATGAAATAAGAGATCCAGAAAGTAAATACCAAACAATATATCTATTAGTAGAAGGAGATAAAGAAAAAACAATTTCTTTGGATAAAAATGCAACAGGATATAGAATAACAGACCTTACTCCAAATACAGACTATAAAATTACTTTAGGATATAAAGAAATACAAGAAAATAATAAAATAGTAGATGTAATAGAAGATGTTCTAATAGTAAGAACAACAAAAATAGATGCAAAAATAGAAATACAAAAAACAACAGGAAAAAAAGTATATTTTACAGTAAAATTAGACAAAAACTATCCTATAGATTCAGGAAAAATAGTTCTATATGTAGATGAACAAAAACAAACAGAACTTGAAATAGATATAGAAAAGGCTATGCAAGATAAAGGATTTCAAACAAGTATGGATTACACATATGGAAATGAAATAAAACTTACAATAGAACAAGCTATGCACGAAGGACAAGAAATAAAAATAAATACAGAAGCAAAATTTAGAAATTATTAATAGGAGGGAATTTAAGTGGAAAGTATTTTAGTAGCAACACTAAATTGTATTGGACTAATTATTGGACTTACATTTTTAGGATTAGGAATTGGAATAGGAATACTAGGTTCTAAAGTTGCAGAAGCGGTAGGAAGAAATCCTGAAACTAAGAGTGATATAGTACATTCTGTAATGACAATATTAATAATACTTGCAATATTTTTGTTATTACTTTTTGCATTCATATTTTTACTATTATTTTATAATCCATTAGTAGTATAATTTATCAAAATTTATATATTTTAGCTAAATATTGATATATTATTAATTTTTCTAAAAGCATATCTATTGTGTAACAATCTATAGTTTTATAATATATCGACATTTTAACCTATTTAATTAAACATAAAGGAGAATTTAAATGTTAGAACTAATACTCACAAGCTTAATCATGATTATAGTAATGTTTATATTCCTCTTTATAACACTAAAAGGTATTATAAAGAGGATAGATCAAAATGCATCTACATATTTTGTAGAAAAAATGCAGGACTATAATTATTTAATAGAAGAAAAAGAAGAAAAAATAAAAGAACTTAATAAAAGGCTAGAAGAATTAAAAGAACAAAATAATAAAATAACAATTCAAAATAGCATAAAGCAAGAAGAGAAAGAGAAAATAGAAGTTAAAATACCAACATATAGGGAAGACAATTTCTTCTATAATTACAAAGAGCTTAAAAACAAATTTAATATAGACTCAAAAGAAATAATAAAACAATTTCTAGAGAAAAATAGTAAAGAAAAAAATAAAAAAGAGTATGAAGTTCTAACAAAAATAAAACAATATTTTGATAAAGAAACAATATATGAATGTTTAACACTTACAAATACAGAGCAAAAAGAATTAATAAAAGAATTAACAAATTCAGAAGAAAGAAGATATCTAAAGTTAAGTAAATTAGATAAAAATAATGATTTTAATATTTTAAAATTAATAAAATATATAGAAAATAGACTAGAAGAAATAAATCCAACAATAACAGTTTATGTAGGAAACAAAAGAGAAAACTATGACTATATGTCAGACAATATAATTACAAAATTCTATAAAAATATGTCAGAAGGAATAATAATAAAATACAGAGATAAAATGTATGA